>JASEIZ010000028.1 GCA_030017395.1 Desulfobacterales bacterium
CAAAAAATGGCAGCATAAAAATACGTCACCGAATTTTTGACCCAGAGCACTTAGTGGCTGAACTTCTAACAATATTTTAACCTTTCGTCGAGCATTTTAGCACATAATCACGTGCCTGATTTACCGCTTCTTTCACCTCTTTTGATTGAGGCAGTGTCGACGCAAGCTGCTCTAAGTACTTGTGGCTTTTAAGGGCCTGGAATGAGGGAACAAAATTCAGATCAAATGCCCAGCCTATCAAAAGCAGTTTAAAATCGTTTAACGTTTTCAAATCATTTATTCTTACAGATTTGCATTCTTTTAAAGCCTGTAAAACCTGGGGCGAACATACAGGTTCATCGGAAAGGCCAAGTTCGATGGTCGAACTTGGGTTCTTTTCACGGTTTTTGTAATAATCAATAAAAACCTTCCATATATCAAGTTTATCAGCATCTCTGATAAGCCGTATAAAAAACAGGGTTTTTTCATTTTCTGCCCCTGGAAGAACAGCGGCGTTATGATATGCGACAGTTTTTGCGATCAGTCTTTTTTCATATTTTGAAAACATACGTAAAACTTTATGCATTCCTATCTGTTGTAATCCCAGCCTGGCATGGTTTTTGGAATTCATATCATTGAATGTGCCGTATACGGCATACTGTTTAAACCTTCCAATGTCATGCAGCAGCGCCATTGTTTCCGCCAACAACAGCTCCTGCTTTGAAATGTTTAGGGATTTGCCTAATATGACAATATTGTCGCATACACGTTTTGTATGTTCTTCTTTTAACTTGATAGCGCGGTTATATTCTGAATCAGCGGTGTAGTAACCAGCCACATAATCGGCAAACCAGGTTTTTAAATATGTTAGATCGCTGTTTTTCATAAGTACTTTTTTTCTATAAAATCGACCAGGCTATCTATCTCTTCCAATCCGAACATAGGCACTTTCAAGTCTATGTTTGAATCCGTAACAAAGGCTATGAGATTATTATCTTCCCCGCAAAGAGGTTTTTTGTGGGTTGATGAACGGAAGATTTCTATTTTAGGTTTGTTTTCCCTTTTATATCCTTCGACTATAATGATGTCCATATCATGGAAGTATTTTTCAAGACATTCTAAAGATTCGGAGTCAGCATCCTTTACCATGGCGATTTTGCCAGGCGAAGCTACAATTACCATGTCTGCCCCGGCTTCCTTATGCCGCGAGCTGTCTTTGCCTTTTTGATCAATATCAAATCCATGATATGCGTGTTTGACTGTGCCGATTTTATACCCACGGCTTTTTAATTCAGGAATTATCTTTTCTATTAGTGTGGTTTTGCCTGATCCGGACTTTCCTACGATTAATATAATTGGTGGCATGAGATAATCACTTTTTATATTTTTATACGCTAACTGAGCATTGGCTCAATTAGCATAATAGTTTAATTTGAAGGTGTTAGAAGACTCAAGTAATATTTTATAAGGGAAATTTGTTCCATGTATTCGGAATTCGGACCTTTTTCAAGCATTGCTTCTATTAGGCGTTCAGATATCTGTTTTGCCGTTTCGATTTCTCCGTAATATGTGAGCTTGCGGAAAAAATAATCATAAACAGATGCTCGCGCCGAAATATCGCTGTTGAAAAATCCGGTTGCAGCTTTACCCCAGTCCTTTTGGTCAATCAAATACCTTATAGCCAGTTCCTGAAACATCAACTCATCATAATTGTTTTTATAATCTATTGAAAACGGCAAAATATCGTTAATATACGCTTTGAGTTTTAACGGACTTTCAGGGCAGCAATAATAATATGGCTCAAGATACCCTTCCGATTTTCTTCCATATAAATGAGCACTATTTCCCTGTTTGTCAACAAAACGACAAAGAGGTGTGTTCTGGTAAATTCTGCCGCCTATTGTATATTCATATCGCCTTAAAAGATCCGGCGAAAACTTTATCATCTGTTCAGCTGTATGATCAATTGTTTCATAAGTTTCTCCAGGAAGACCGAAAACAAGATTTACCGTGCAATCAATGTTGAATTGACGACATAATTCAAGGGTCTGGATTATATCATTTTGGCGATATGATGTTCGATTTGTCTTTAAAACACTGTCTGCAAAGCTGTCACAGGTAAGCACAACGGAAAAGCCGGACCGGGCTAAAAGCTCTGCGAATTTATCATCAAAGGGCCTGGGCAAAAATTGAGAAGAAAATCGAAAATGTTCATGCAAACCGGATTTGATTATGTTTCCGACCAGAGTAGAACAATGTTTCAGGTCCGGTATATTAAACTCCGTGTCTGTAAAAAAAATGTTTTTGATTCCATCATGCTTTTCGGCGATCTCTTTTAATTCACAAATAACATCATCATGGTCCCTGAAAATAAAGCTTCTGCCTTCAATGAGAGGCTCGACGCAGTAAGAGCAATTCTGGTTGCATCCCCGTTTTACCTGTATCGGCAGACCTGCAGTTTCATAAGCATAATTGAATTTACTTTCTCTTTCAATAATTCTGCCGGCTTTCCCGAAGGCGTAAGGCTGTTTCTGATTTATCTTATAGCCATCCTGGCATTGAAATATCATGTTGGGGATTTTGGATATTTTGTCGTCATCAGGAAATGCTTCAAGAAATTGACGCACAGCTTCTTCACCTTCTCCGACAACGCCGTATTCAATCTCCAGCATTTTCAGGATTGCCGCGGGAGATATTGTAAAAGCGCCCCCTCCGGCAATTATAGGCACCCCGGGTTTTTGCTTTTTTATAATATCAACTATCTGTTTTATATCCGGCAGAAAATAAAAAGTCCTGTACCCGTTGCCCTCATGATTTCCATACTTTTCGCAGGCCATGCAAGTGTCGATGTTCCGGAGCCCGAGTCCTATCAGGTCGGGATTTTCGCGCTTTAAAATCCTTGTCAGATTAATTTCAGGATCAGTTTCTGGAAGAAAAGGGAAGTCAATGGTTACATCATAAGAATGCCGGCGAAGATAATCGGCAATAATGTCCAACCCAAACGGATATATCTGTTTTACAAGATAGTATTTGTCGGTATATAAGAGCAAAACTTTTTTAGGTTTGGATCGCATTTTTCAATGGCCTCTTATTGCCAAGGCACAATAAATATTGATAGATATTGACTGTAAGCGCAATATCAAGTGTAATTGTAAAATGCAATATTATTTCTTGGCTTTAAAAGCAGCGCTGAAAAAATATGATGGATTTTTCTGCGCTTATCAAATATGTTGACAGGCGCAAATGAACGTTGAAATTGGAAATTGGAAATTTGGCCTTCATGCTTTTGTGTTGTTCTTCCCAATTTCTAATTTCAAGCCATGAACGGCTATAAATTTATTTTGGCCATTACCGGCTTTAACAAATAAAAAGGGTGCGAAACTTCAATTAATTTTATCCTGTAAAGTAACCGCCGTGAATAAAGAAAAAACATTATATTTGATAGACGGGAGCGCATATATTTATCGTGCTTATCATGCAATCCAAAGCCTCACAAACTCGAAAGGTTTGCCTACAAACGCTGCTTTTGGATTTACCAGGACTCTTTTAAAGCTGATCGAAGATCGGGCGCCGGAATATGTGGCAATGTTTTTTGACGCAAAGGGGCCGACTTTCAGGCATAAGATATATAAAGAATACAAGGCGAACCGCCCTTTGATGCCTGATGACCTGTCGGTTCAGATTCCATATATAAAAGATATAACAAAGGGATTCAATATACAGACTATCGAGATGTCCGGATATGAAGCAGACGATCTCATCGGCACCATTTCAACAAATGCCGAAAAAGCCGGATTCCATGTAGTCATGGTTACAGGGGATAAGGATTTTATGCAGCTTGTGACCGATAAAACCACTATCTGGGATCCCATGAAGGATAAGATAATAGATGCGGAGGTTATACAGGAAACCTTTGGAGTGAAACCTTTACAGATAATTGATATAATGGGTTTGACCGGCGATGCAGCGGATAACATTCCGGGCGTGCCTGGTATCGGCCCCAAAACCGCTGTTAATCTGATTAAAACATATCAAAGCATGGAGCTTTTATATGAACGGATTGATACCGTAAAAAAGAAAAATCTGTATGAAAACCTTGTCAAATACAAAAACCAGGCTTTTTTGAGCAGAAAGCTTGTGGCAATTAATACAAACTTGCCTTTATCATTCAACCCTGAAGAGTTTAAATCCAAAACTCCTGATAACAATATTCTTTCCAAGCTGTTTAAAGACCTGGAATTTAGACAGTTGCAAAAGGCTTTCCCGCGGCAGAGCGATCTTTCCAAAAAAAAATACAAAACAATCTTCAGTATTGACGAGATTTCCGATCTTGCAAATAATCTTGAGAAGGCAGGTCTGTTTGCCATGGATACAGAGACTACCTCTGTGAATCCCATGCGGGCAGGACTTGTGGGGCTTTCATTTTCAAGTAAGCCCGATGAAGCATTTTACATTCCATGCTGCCATGATTATCCCGGCGTCCCGGAGCAGCCGGATATTACAGATGTTTTAAGCCTGCTGAAACCTGTTCTTGAAAATCCGAATATTAAAAAGATCGGCCAGAATATCAAATATGACTGGATAGTTCTTGAGCGTTATGGAATAAACCTTGCCGGAGTAATGTTTGATACAATGCTGGCCTCATATCTTCTCAATCCTTCAAAACGCGCACATAATCTTGACCAGATAGCTCTTGATTTTCTTGATCACAGGACAATTACATATAAGGATGTTACCGGCGGCAAAGGCAGGAACGGGTTTTGTTTTTCCCATGTTCCTGTAGAAAAGGCAGGGCCGTATGCGTGCGAAGACGCGGATATTACATTGATGGCTTATAATAAACTGATGCCCATGCTTAAAAACGAAGGCTTTACAGAGCTTTTTGAAAAGGTGGAGATGCCCCTTGTTTCTGTTTTGATGAAAATGGAAATGACGGGAATCGGCATAGACAAAGAAAAGCTTAGCCTGCTTTCAAAATTGTTTGAGCATCAGCTTGAAGAGCTTAAAGACAAAATTTTTGCCATTGCAGGAGAAGAGTTCAATATAAACTCGTCGCATCAGCTTGGCCGGATTTTTTTTGAAAAGCTCAAGCTGCCGGTTCAGAAAAAAACTAAAAAAAAGACAGGCTATTCAACAGATGTTGATGTGTTAATGACCCTTGCTGAACAGCATGAGCTTCCGGTTATTATTTTAAGATACCGCAGCCTGTCCAAGCTAAAGTCGACATATACCGATGCTTTGCTTGAACTTATTCACCCGGAGACAGGACGTATCCATACGTCATTCAACCAGACGGTTACAGCCACAGGCCGTCTCAGCAGCTCTGATCCGAATCTTCAAAATATTCCTGTCCGCAGCGATGAAGGCAGGGAAATCCGAAAGGCATTTATTCCGAGAAAAGGATGGTCGATTCTTTCGGCTGATTACTCGCAGATAGAGCTGCGCATTCTGGCACATTATTCAAACGATCAAATACTGATAAAGGCTTTTCAGGATGATGAGGATATTCATACACGCACGGCAGCCGAAGTGTTTCAGGTTTTCCCTTCTTTTATTACTCCTGAGTTAAGGCAGCAGGCCAAGGTTATAAATTTCGGCATTGTGTACGGTATGAGTTCTTACGGTCTTTCCAAAGAGCTTGGCATAAGCCGGAAGATGGCGACAACTTATATAGAAAACTATTTTGCAAGGTACAAAGGCGTTAAACAATTTGTTGACCGGACAATAAAAGACGCAAAACAAACAAAGAAAACATCCACTTTGTTAGGTCGCATCCGTCTTCTGCCTGATATCAACAGCTCAAATAAAAACGTGCGCGAATTTGCCGAGAGGACGGCTGTCAATACTCCCATTCAGGGAACAGCCGCAGATCTTATAAAGGTGGCGATGATAAATGTGGACTTTACATTAAGGGATAGAAATCTTAAGTCTGCAATGCTTCTTTCCGTGCATGATGAAATCGTGTTTGAAGCCCCTCATGATGAAATCGACTTACTTCAAAAACTTGTCAAAAACATCATGGAAGGGGTTTGGGACCTTAAGGTGCCGTTAAAAGTAAACATCGCATCCGGTATTAACTGGGCGGAAGCGCATTAGGTGCCCTTAAAACTCTTCAATCTACCCTGTTTGCTTAGGTAAATTCACCTCACGCAAGTGTGTCAACCTCTGACAATTCGCCCAGATCTTCATTCAGGTAGTTTCTGATTAAGAGCAGAAGTTCGCTTGCCCTGAATGGCTTGGCCAAAGTATGATACCCATATCTGGTGACCTCGTCATCAAATGTCCCCTTAAATGGCGCTATATCGAAAAAACCGCTCATATAGATTACTTTGATCTTTGGAGTCGTTTTTCTAATTTTTTTTACAAGTTCTAAACCGCCCATCCTTGGCATTATTAAATCGCAGAGCATCAAATCCGGCTTGAATCTACAGTATGCTTCATAACCCCTTATGCCATCTTCGGCAATTCTCGCATCATACCCTTCCATTATCAGGATTTGTTGGAAAAAAAATTGCAATTCAGGTTCATCTTCAACAACCAATATCTTTCTTTTTGATGAGCGATCTTTGTGCATGCCTCGTTTGATAATGGCAAGGAGTTCTTTGTCTGTCATACGGGAGATCGTGTTGTTGACCCTATTCAACGTTTTTTGAGTTATTTCTGCTTTTTGGCTGTTTCCTGGATTTAGATCCGGGTGGTACACTTTGCTCAAAAGCTGATAACTGGATTTTATGTAAGAAAGAACAGCTCTTCCTCCAAGTTCGGTATAAATTTCATGCGCCTTGTCAAGTAGACCGAGATAAACAAGGTCCTTTTCCAATTCTGAGCCTGCCTCATGCTCCAATGTCGATTCCTCCACTTTTATATTTTTTATGACGTAAAATATTACAGTTCAAAAACCACAAAGTACGAGCGGTCCTTTGTAAAGCCTCATGTTAGGGGCGTTTTTTCAATTGGTTGGCAACCGATTGATTCAGTGATTTTTGGGCATTTATGAGCATTTTGTATTTTGATTCAATTTTTTCCAAATTTTTCGACAAAATCGCCTTCAACAAATCTCCCTCTATTTCAGCAACATCGATTCTTTCATAATAATCCATGGTTTCTTTGAGATGAGCGATAACGATCTTGCCTGTCAGGATTGGATGGTTGTTTGTTACATTTGCGTCATAAAATCTTGTTCCGTGTTCGAGCTCAACTTCTAAACCTTTTCGGAAAGCCTCAAGGGGAATATTCATTTCCTGGGTATTCACAATATTGAGGATAATGGATGCTTCTTCTTCCGAAATGGTTGGATCAGTGATTTCGGACCAGTCACGCAGGCCAATTTCGTTGCAGATCCGTTTTACTTCATCAACGGTTACATAATCCGGCAGTTTCATGATTTTTTCCTTTTATGATTGATTTTATATAAGAGATCAGATCGCATATTTTGTTAAGACAAGGCATACCTTCTAAGAAAACAAACAAAAATAAAACAGAGATAGAGGTATGCTCATGAGCCTGAAGAATTATGGCAGAAATTAGAAAAAACGTAAAGAATATATTGAAGCTCCCCGAAACAAGCAGCGGCGAAAATTAGAATGGTTATTGAGAGGCCTTTTCGCTTGACAAACATGGCCGATTTTCTTATGATTTTCATACCGAAATTTAGACCTTTCCGGTGAGGTATGAAAAAAGACAGGCGGGCACGATGGAACTTGTGCAAAGGTTTCGTTGGGCAGTTTGGATTGTAAAATAAAGTTAAAGGAGGGGAACAGATGTTAAAAAAAATTTTGGTTTGTACAGATGGCTCAGAGGATGCCAGGAAGGCAGTCTTATATGCTTCTGCCTTTTCCAAGGCATTAAATATTCCCATGACTATTTTGAATGTAATTCTAACGGGCGAAACGCTTGCGGGAATGATTTTTCCTTTTACCGAAGAGATAAAACCTGCTGATGAAATCGCAAAGAGAGAAGGTGAAAGAATACTGCAAGAATCAAGATCTGTAGCAGAGTCTGAAGGTGTAACATGCAACACCAAGTTTATCGCTGGGACGCAAGTTTCTAAGGCGGTTGCGGCTTATGCTGAAAAAGAGGGCTATGACCTTATAGTTGTGGGTTCCAGGGGCATGGGGGCCTTTAAGAGAGCCGCAATTGGTTCCTCATCTGTAAACCTGGTCAATTTTGCCCATTGCCCGGTAATAGTGGTTAGATAATAGGGCGGAACATATTGTTACATTTCAACGGGCTGTTGTCCAAGCCCCAATTTATAAGGTTTTGCGGAACGTCCATAAATAATTGACTCTCCCTCCTTTTAACTCTGTTTTTATTTACTTATGGGCGTTCCAAATTTCCGTTTCCAATTTCAATTTGCCTGATTTTGTTAGCCAAAGCCGGTTTATGATTTTGAACTCAAAAAGCAAGCAGATATTTTATTATAGAGTAAAGCAAAAATTGCTCCCCCTGTCAAACCATCCGCAAACGCCCAAACAAATCCGATAAAACTGCCGGCCGGAGATATGGTGTAGCCTCGATAAAGGCGTCCAATCAAAGTAGGATCACCAGTTGCCCCATCAAAAGCGATTATCCACCAGGTTAGCAAGAAAAGCCCAATGCCCCAAATTATTCCGCAGGCAAGTGCAAACGCTTTTACATTTAATTTCATTTTAGAACCTCCCTTGACTGGACGTAATTTGTCAGTCCAGCCGCTTCTTGAGGCGCCTCACAGCGCCGGTAAACACAATCACTCCGAGAACCATTAAAGATATGAATTGAGGCCAGAGTACTTCGATGCCTACCCCTTTTAAAAAGATCCCCCTTATTATTATCAGGAAATACATGAGAGGATTTAGATGGGTTAACCACTGCACGACCTGGGGCATATTGGCGATGGGGAAAACGAAACCGCTCAGCATGAAAAACGGAAGAATGAAAAAGAAGCAGGTCATCATTGCCTGCTGCTGGGTCGATGAAATTGTTGATATAAAAAGCCCTATGCCTAAAGTACTTAAAAGGAAAATGCAGGTAGCGAAAAACAGGAGGGGAATGCTTCCTACCAGGGGGATACGAAACCAGAAAACAGCAAACATGGTGACTGCAACCATTTGAATGAGGGCAATAATTATATATGGAATTGTTTTACCCAGAATCAATTCATAAGGTTTTATAGGAGTAACCATCAGCTGTTCCATGGTTCCAGTCTCTTTTTCTTTAATAATAGCCATGGATGTTAATAGTAGAGTAAGAATCATAACCAGGAAGGCGACTATACCCGGCACAAAAAAGTTATGGCTGTAAAGATTTGGATTGAACCACGTCCTTATTCTGGCGTCCACTTTTCCATGCTCCATTCTAAAAGGATAAAGCTCTTTGGTGAATTTCTGATTCAAGCCGTCCAGAACGAACGAAGCATAGGCTATCCTGACCGCCGCCATATTGCTCATGCTTCCGTCAGCCAGAATCTGTATGTTTGCTGTTTCTTTTTTCCTGATCCGTTTGCTGAAATCGGGACCTACCTTGATAGCCAGATCGATTTTTCTTTTCAGCAGTTTTTGTTCCAGGTCCTCGGGCTTATCGGTATGGTAAATAATATTAAAGGTTTTATTGGCGTCAAATGCATCAATCAGCATACGGCTTTCATTTGTGTGCGATTGATCCAGAAATCCGACGGTGATATTCCGTATGTCCGTGGTTACTACGTATCCGAAGATGAGCAACTGAACAAGCGGTGCAATTATCAAAATCGGCCTGTTTCTCTTATCCCTGAAAAGCTGGATAAGCTCCTTGCGGACAAACTCCCTTATGCGAAGCCAATTCATTTTTTACATTCCCTCCTTTTTTAAAATGACAAAATTCGCGATTGCAAGGATCAGGAACATAATTATCAGTACAAGATAACTCGGCCATAAAATATTCAGCTCGAGACCCCGTAAATACAGACCATTTAAAATATCGATAAAATATCTTGCCGGAACGATGTAAGTGATCATCTGGAGGATTTTAGGCATGTTTACAATCGGAAAAACAAAATCTGAAAGAAGAAGGGACGGCAAATAGGTAATAAGCAATGCAAGCTGGTTGGCTACCAGTTGAGATTTAGTGAGAGCGGAAATCATCAATCCAAGGCTAAGAGCAACGGCAAGATATATGGAGGAAGCAAGAACAAGCAACCAGAACCCGGATTTCATGACGACTCCGAAGAGCACCTGCCCCATGAGAACAGCTATCAGAACATCCGTCATCCCTATGAAAAAATAGGGGATTGCCTTACCTGTCAAAAAATCTCCGGCTCCTACAGGAAGAGAAAGCAACGTTTCCATAGTGCCGTTTTCATGCTCTCTGGCAATTACAAGCGAGGTCAGCATGGCTCCAACGATCATGATAATGATTGCAATAATACCTGGAACGATAAATTTTCTGCTTTCAAGATCTTCATTGAACCAGACCCGTATCTGTCCCTCGATCGGCGGCTTTATTCTTTCAATCTCTTTACGATTGAGAAAATCATAAAGAAGACGATTATTATATTCATTGACAAATCTTGTAATGTATCCGACCGACATGCCGGCAAAATTGGGATCACTGCCATCAAAAAGGACTTGTATAGGGGCACTGCGATCCGCCTTGATATTTTCCGTCCAGTCAGGTGGAATAATAATTGCCATGGTCGTCCAGCCGTGGTCTAAGTATTTTGTTACTTCCCGGGTATTGGGGAGATGGCGGATGACATTAAAATAAGAGGAAGCATTAAGCTTAAGAATAAAATCGCGGCTCAACGATGTGCGATCGTGGTCCACTACTACGGTCTTGATATTATCCACATCAAGGCTCAGCGCATATCCGAAAAGAAGAATCAATAAAAGCGGAATCACAAAGGCCAGATACAGGCTTCTGAAATCCCTGATCAGATGGAGAAATTCTTTGCGGGCAATGGCTTGAATTTTTATGAGATTCAATTGCTGTTCCGTGACATTAATTTGATAAAAGCATCATTCAGATCCGCTTCCGGTCGATTCGGGATTGTTTCGCCAATAATTTCCGAGGGGCTTCCGGCGGCTACAATCCTTCCCTCATTGATCATGACGATCTGCTCACAGTTATTGGCCTCATCCATATAGTGGGTTGTCACAAAAACCGTTACACCTCTGCCGGCAAGGATGCCTATGAAGTTCCAGAAATGACGGCGTGTAATGGGATCAACGCCTGAGGTGGGTTCGTCAAGAAACAAAATGTCGGGCTTGTGCAGCAGCGCACAACCCAGTGCAAGACGCTGACGCCAGCCAGGGGGTAAATCCCGGGTGAGGCGGTTACGGACAGCAGAAAGGCGCGCGGTATCGATAGTCCACTGCATTCTTTCTTCCCACTGATCAGAGGGAATATTATATACTCCCAGATAAAAGCGGATGTTTTCGAAAGGAGTCATATCTCCATAAAGGGAAAACTTCTGGGACATGTAACCTATGGATTGTTTAACCATTTCAGGTTCGGCATAAATGTCATGTCCTGCAACAATGCCCTGGCCGGACGTTGGAGTAAGAATTCCGCAGAGCATACGAATAGTAGTGGATTTGCCGGAACCGTTGGCTCCCAGGAATCCAAAAATTTCTCCTTTTTTCACGGAAAAGGAGATCCTGTCAACAGCGACGAATTCTCCGAATTTCTTTTCCAGATCCTTTACAAGGATTGCATCAGATCTTGAAGTTGTCATGGATCAACTCCTTATCTTCATCCTGTATGCGGTGAATCAGGGCTTCTTCCAGATTTGGAAAATCCGATTGAATTACTTCAGGGCTCCCGGAATCAAGAAGCCGGGATTTGTGCATCAGAGCCAGATGATCGCAATTTTCTCCTTCATCCAGGTAGGCTGTAGAAATCATAATGGTCATACCCTGCTTTTTCATCTGAAAGAGAATATTCCAGAATTCCCGGCGCGATACAGGATCCACGCCGTTGGTCGGTTCATCAAGAATAAGTATCTGCGGTTGATGAACCAGAACACAGGCCAAACCGAGTTTCTGTTTCATTCCTCCTGACAGGTTGCCTGCAAGACGGTCAATAAAGGGGAGAAGGTTGGAAAATTGAAGAAAACGATCTTTCCTTTCCTTTCTTTCAGCGCCGAAGAGACCGAAGATGTCCATGAAAAAATCGATGTTTTCTCCAACAGTAAGATCCTGATAAAGCCCAAATCGCTGGGGCATATAGCCTATCATAGTTTTAACCTGTGACCTGCAGGTTACCACGTCGAGACCGTCAATCATTATTTTCCCGGATGCGGGCCTGATCATGGTGGCCAACATCCGAAGCAGCGTGGATTTTCCAGCACCATCAGATCCGACAAATCCAACCATGGCACCCTTTGCTACATGCAGGGAGACATGATTAACAGCAGTAACCTCTCCAAAATTCATGGAGACATCTTTGACTTGAACGAAGTGGTTTGCAGAATCCAGAGATCGGGAGGCAGACATTTCCTTTCCTAAATTCTCACGCAAAGCCGCAAAGCGCGCAAAGAACAATAAAAGAAAACCTTTAGCGACTTTGCGCCTGGTTTGCGTGAAAGCATTCTTTTTGAAGATGCCTTATTTTTTTGTATTTGCATCGACTTTGACGTTGCCATGTCACTCATAATCGCTACTGTTTGACTGATCACTGACCACTGATCATTGTAACCAGGCATCGGCAGGCATTCCCGGTTTTAATTCCACGTCGGGATTGGGAATAGAAATTTTTACAAGGTAAACAAGCTTTACCCTTTCCTTCCGTGTCTGGATAATCTTTGGCGTGAATTCTCCTTCAGGAGAAATAAAAGAAACCTTTCCCACATAAATCTTATCGGGAAACGTATCAATTTTTACGTTAACTTTTTGACCCGGTCGCACCCTTCCTATTTCTGTTTCGCTGATAAATATTTTTAGTTCTACAGTTGAAAGATCTGAAAGAGTTAAGACTTCACGTCCCGGCGCAACCACCTCGCCAGGTTCCACATTACGGCTGGTTAAAATACCTTCGAAAGGTGATTTCAGTTGAGTATATCCGAGCTGAATTTCAGTAGAATCAAGAGCTGCTTTGGCTACCAGATATTGTGCTCCGGCCATTTCTGTTTCTTTTTCGGCGATTTCTATCTTTTGCAAATTGCTTTTAGCCTGGTTTAATATTGCTTTTGCTTCGGATAATTTTGCCATTGCCGTATCATAATGAAGGGTGACACTTTCCCATTCCCTTTGTGAAACGACATTGTTTTTATAGAGATTGTCATGTCTTTCTTTATTTTTGTATGCCTCTTCAAGGATAGATTTTGCACTTGAAACCCCTGCCATAGTCATTTCAACTTCGGCAGGAAGAGTTTTTTTGTAAACTTCCAGAAGTGTTTTCACACGTTGTAAATTCTTTTCAGTTTGATTCAGGTATGCCTTAGCCTCTTGACTCTTGGCGATGTATTGCGATTTGTCCAGTTCTGCCAGAAGCTGGCCTCTTTTTATGGCCTGACCTTCATCTACCAACACACTAACAACCCTTCCATTTACCTGGAAAGAAAGTTCCGAGCGGGTTGCTTCAATGGTTCCCGAGTAATACAATTCTCCAGTCTGCGCTTTTTGCCGCCCGAAATAGACGAGGGAACCGACGCCTATAAAAAGAACTAAAAAAATCACTATGATAATTTGCTTTCTCAATTATCACCCCCCCCCCATTAGACTGAAAATTTATACCACTTTAATCAACAAACGGACAAGAACAAATACACGGAGAAGTAGTGACAGAAAAAACCGTGAGGCTTATGCTTTTCCTACAGTTGACCGCACAGCCTTTATGACCATTTCTGAACTTGGTTTATAAAATCTTTCCTGAGTCGGTGAGACAGGCACCGGAATATCAGGGGCCGCAACCCGTTTGATCGGCGCCTTGAGCATATCAAAGGCTTCCTCAGCAACGATGGCCGATATTTCGCCTCCAAACCCCCCGAATTTGGTAGCATCATGCAGGACAACGAGCCTTCCGGTTCTACTAACCGAATCCAGTATGCAGTCCCTGTCAAGGGGAACCAGACTTCTCAGGTCTACCACTTCCATAGAAATTCCTTCACCCGATAATGTTTTAGCTGCTTCGAGTGCCGTATATACAGCTCCGCCGTAGGTTACTATTGTGCAATCTTTGCCTGGGATGACTACCCTGGCCTTGCCTATGGGTATTCGATAGTCCCCGTCCGGAACTTCTCCCCGCATCCAGTAAAGGAGCATTTCTTCGACCACAACCACAGGGTTTGGGTCAAATATTGCGCTTAACAGCAAGCCTTTTGCCTCTGCAGGTGTGGAAGGAAAAACGACTTTCATTCCCGGACTGTGGGCAAGCCATGCCTCCAGATTATGCGAATGCTGGCAACCAGCACCAAAATTTACTCCAGCCTTGACTCTTACCGTAAGCGGAAAGGAAGATTTCCCACCGCTTAAATATCGCAATTTGCATGCATGATTCACCAGCATATCCGAGGCCAGTGTGATAAACGGAAAAAACATTATTTCAACTACAGGTCGCAGACCCAGCGATGAGGCGCCAACTGCCAGACCGGCGATGGCAGCCTCACTCACAGG
>JASEIZ010000290.1 GCA_030017395.1 Desulfobacterales bacterium
ATGAAATTTATTGCCCAAAAGGTATCCTCAAACAGTTATGTGAATATTATGCCGCAGTACAGACCCTGCGGCAGGGCAAACGAGGTAAAGGAGCTTTCAAGGCCGCTTTTGCCAAAAGAATATAAGGCGGCTTTGAATGCGGCAAAAGAGGAGGGTATTACACGGTTAGACAGGGCTCATTAAATGAAAAGTGAACATCGAACATCGAACGTCCAACATCGAATTTTGAACTGAACAGCGAGCGCATTCCCCGCTGCTTGCGGCGGGGAGCTTCAATAAGGAATTCTGCCAATTTATAAACTGGCGGAGCGAAGCGATTTCATCATTCGATGTTCGATGTTGGACGTTCATCTTTTAAGCGGGCGCTAAGTTCTCAGTCAAAAGTAAGCTCATCCGGCCACTCTCTTTCATGGCCGTCCATAACTCCCTTTTTACAGGCATCGATTACAACACGATCGTTTTGAAAAATCATATCCCGACCCGGATCGACATTGTTAAACAGTTTCCACAACATAAGGGAGCCGTCATTAAGATCGATTTCCTTGTCAAACAGTATAAATATATTAAACATATCAAGTTCATTTATGCCTGATAAAATTGAGGCAAAAGCCTTTCCTCCTCTATCAACAGTTTTTTCCACTGAAACAGCTAAAATCCTGTTTAAAATCTCTTTGCCTTCCTGAAGCTCATTAAACAGGTATCTGCATTCCGCAGATCCAGGCACATTGCTTTTGATTATATTAGACAGGCCGGCTTCAGAAGGGGAATTTGATAAAAAACGCCTTTTGCTTCTCCGTGGTTCTCCTTGAAATCTTGCTGTAAGGTCGATCCCTATCTTGTTTCCATAATTGGGAAAAGGAGACGAGTGATCAAGCACGTCGAGAATACCCCTGGTAATAGTGATATCTGAAGTTATATCGAGCCTCGACAAAAGTTCTTTTATTATTCTTTCAGGATTTTGCGGGCTGATATTTTTATCAACAACCGCTATTGCCTTGCAAAAGCTCATCTGTCCCTGTCCCCAAAGCCCGCTCATTACTTTTTGCGCATGTCCCGAATATTCCTTGTCAATAGATACCACAACTATATTATGAAATACACCTTCCCATGGGAACCAGTAGTCGCATATTTCAGGAATTACCGTCCGGAGCAAAGGAAGAAAAAGCCGCTCGGTTGCCTTTGCCATGTAGCAGTCTTCCATTGGCGGTCGTCCGACCAGGGTGGCATTATATACGGCATTCTTTCGATGGGTAACAGCGGTAACATGAAAAACAGGATAGTTGTCTGCAAGAGAATAGTAACCTGTATGATCTCCAAAAGGGCCTTCAAGCCTTAGTTCGTCCGGGTCAACATAACCCTCGAGTACAAATTCGGCTTCAGCCGGCACTTCCATATCCACGGTTAAGCACTTTGCCATGGACACTGGATTCTTTCGTATGAAACCTGCGAGAAGCATTTCGTCAATCCCTCTTGGCATTGGAGCGGTTGCAGAATATATGATGGCAGGATCTGCTCCTATTGCTACAGCAACAGGCATTTTTATGCCGGCTTTGCGATATTCATTAAAGTAGTGAGAGCCATCCTTGTGAATATGCCAGTGCATGCCGGTGGAGTTTTTATCAAATATCTGCATTCTGTACATTCCAACATTGCGTTTTCCGGTTTCAAGGCTTTTTGTAAATACCATCGGCAGAGTAATAAAAGGGCCGGCATCCTTTGGCCAGCAGTGGAGAACAGGGAGTTTTAAAAGATCGACATCATCATCTTTATAAACTACTTCCTGGCATGGCGGAGTTGATGACCTGAATGAACGGGGGAAAAACTTTGTAAGGCCGAAAGCCATCGGCAGCATTTGCAGGGCTCCCATTAAACTTTTTGGCGGGTCGAGATCAATATATTTTTTTATCCTTTCTCCCAACCGGTCAAGATGATCCACTCCAAGGGCCATGCAGATCCTGCGGGAACTTCCGAATATGTTTGTGGCAACAGGAAAGGATGAACCTTTTACATTTTCGAACAAAAGCGCTTTGCCGCCCTCAGGACTTTTTGATTCAGCGTCTGTAAGTTTGCTTATTTCAAGATAAGGAGAAACCTGATCGTGTATATGTTTGAGTTCTCCTGCCTTATCAAGGGTATCTAAAAAATCTTTTAAGTTTTTAAACAATTCCGGTTCCTTTTTTGAGATTAATAATCATTTGCATTCTGCTAACAATTTTTATTACCCTCTCTATTACCTCTTTTTAAGGGTATTACCCCTTTTCTGCCAGGTCGCTCCAGGACCACGGCCAAGGCATTCCACGAATCCGTTCTTTTGTAAATCCCAGACCGAAAACCTGTTTCTTGTTACAGGTAATCTCAAGCATTTTGCAACACAT
>JASEIZ010000291.1:0-225 GCA_030017395.1 Desulfobacterales bacterium
GTGGCGTCTGATATCTCCGTCCGTCAAAGCACCGATAATGGCCTGATTTTCATCAACCACGAGAAGAACCTTCTCGGCGGTTTTGTCAAGCGCTTCCATGGCTTTTTTGATGGTGGCTTTTGGATGTATTGTTATGTCTTTCATAGTTCTACCGCTGCACAAAGAAAAATGCGTTCCGGCAAATATATTCTCATATCCCGAACTCCAAATTATAAAACTCTTTTT
>JASEIZ010000291.1:235-2364 GCA_030017395.1 Desulfobacterales bacterium
TTAATGATCTTCTTGATTTTTTCGGTTGCGCCGCCTTCGCCATATGGATTTTTGACATTTTTGAGTTTATTTTGAAACTCCTTTGAATAAAGTTTTCTGATGGCGGTCAGGATTGCCTCTTTTGTGGGTTCGCAATTTATAACGCTTTCTGCCCTTATTCTGCCCCTTTGTCGATCACCTATGTTGATTGTGCCAATCTTAAATGTGGGCACTTCGGTGAGCCCGCTGGAGGAATTGCCGACAACCCCGTCGACGAATTGCAGGGTCGACAGATATCGCAACTGCCCAAGATTCACAAATGCAATGGTTTTATGGCTGTTTTTGGAAACATAATCATCAATCATTTGAGTTATTATTCGGCCTTCCGTATCTGCGTTTGGCTTTGTGAAAATGAATTTCGTATCTTCGAGTTCATCCAGCGCATTTAGAAGATTCTGAAATTGCTCTCTGACTGTGGTATGTTCAAGGGTGACCGGATGGAAAGTAACCAAAAGATTTTTCGGGCAAAGTCTGAAGTTGATTGAATCTTCAAACTCCTCCCTGCCCATGAGTTTAAGCTTCTTGATATTGTCTATCCCCAAGCCGCCTACATTAAAGACCCTGGCAGGATCTTCTCCCAATTGAATCACACGATTTCTATATTCCTCATTCGCCGTAAAATGAAGATGAGACATCTTGGTAATCGAATGTCTGATCGCTTCGTCAAATACGCCTTCAGTTGTTTCTCCTCCATGCAGATGGACAATTGGAATACGGGCAATCATAGCAGTGGCAGCCGCTGAAAATATCTCAAATCTGTCACCCAAAAGAACCACGATATCCGGCATCAGGTCTTCATACGCCTCTGCAAAACCGATCATTCCAAGACCCATTGATTTGGAAATTCCTACCGGCGTATCGGAAGAAAGCAGTGTCTCTATTTTCTTATTAATCTTAAAGCCATCTTCTTCTATTTGCCTGTATGTCAAGCCAAATTCCGGTGATAGATGCATGCCTGTGGCGATAATCTGCAATTCAAGATCTGAGTCTTCCTGGATCCCTTTCATCAGCCAGTAAAGGAGTCCGTATTCGGCGCGGGTGCCTGTGACAATACAAATAGTTCTCATTTATTTTTCTTCTTTATCGTATGTTTGAACTTCAAAACCGCAAAGTTCAGTTCGATGGATGTTTCCGTATCGGTTGTTTGCAGGTCGTCATCCAGAAGTTCAGCAATTATCTCTCCGCTTTTCTGCATGAGTGCCTTCTGATCAGCTTTACCTTGAACAATCGATAGCTCCTGAATGTTTCTTGATAGCTGTCTGATTTTTGAAAAAGTTTCAATTATTGCCAGGGTGGCCTGAACGGCTTGTGGACTTTTGAGGATGGTGGCCAGCATATACAGGCCCTTTTCAGGGAAAGCGCTTGGCTGTTTAACTTTTCCACCCTTCTTTGAAGTCGAAAATTTCGACTTCAATCCATCCCACTCTTCCTTATCCAGCTCGATGATATATCCGGACGGGAATTTTTGGGGATTATTCTTTACGGCTTCGTTAATTCGTTTTGTTTCAACGCCGTAAATATCCGCAACATCAACATCCAGCAACACCTTTTGATCTCTGATCTCAATGACGCGATCCTGCAAATTCTCAAATTTTGCTATTGCGCTCATATCAGTTCATCCTCTTCATAGTCTTTTTGAGCGCCCTGACCGATAATTTCATCCCACCGCATGGGGCTGATTCCTGTGCCAGAACGTTTTACGGTCAGGTTCTCTTCTGTGAACGACTCACCTTTGCGGATATCTCTTGCCGCCACAATACTTTTGCGAGCAATCGGCTTGTTTTTCAACTCTGAAGGTGATGGATTTTTTACGCCACTGCCCAATGCTTTTTCTATATTGCGGATGGCATGCACCATGGCTTTGAGTTCATGGGGCTCCAAGGATGCCTTATGATCCGGGCCTTCCATATTTTTATCAAGAGTGAAATGCTTTTCGATGACTGTTGCTCCCATGGCAACGGCTGCAATTGGTGCTTCAATACCACTGGTATGATCTGAATATCCAACATTTACCTCAGGAAACGATGACTTGATGGTTAACATAGCCTTAAGATTAACATCTTCAATGGGCGTCGGATATTCCGTATTGC
>JASEIZ010000292.1 GCA_030017395.1 Desulfobacterales bacterium
TCTTTGAATTCGTTGGGCGATATGTACTCTTCATCCAAAGCGACATAGAGTTCGCTCTGGACTTCCGTGCAAGACCGCTTGGCGTATCGCAAGAACCGGACAAACTCCGCATTCGTCTCGGAATCGAAACCTTCCGCAATATTATGCATTGATGATCCGGCAGCATCTTGTATCTGTCTCTTTAGCCCGTAGTCCTTCGCAAATTCCGGCTTCTTTGTCAGATGGTACACTTTTCGAGCCAATTCACGTGCCAGTTGCCATGCCTCAATATCTTCAAACCGTTCAATCTTCATCGCTCTTTAACCTTGAACCTTGAACCATTGAACCGTGAACCCGATCAGTTACCATCTTGCATAACAGGCAGTTTCACCGTAATCCTGGTTCCCCGCCCTTCAGCATCCTCAGCTATGATACTGCCTTTGTGCTGCTCAATAATTGAATGGCAAATACTAAGTCCCAGGCCGGTACCCATGTCCTTGGTAGTAAAAAAAGGATCAAAAATAGATTTGCGATAGTCTTCCGGGATACCGGGTCCATCATCAATAATATTTACCTCGACCTGGTTTTGATGAGCAAGAAAATTCGTTTGTAGAATAACCGTTCCTTTTCTGGAAACAGCTTGAATCGCATTCATGATGAGATTAAGAAAAATCTGTCCAAGCTTCTCTCTATCCCCGGTAATCTTCGGCAGCCCTTTTTTTAAGTTGCGTTTAAAGTCGATACGATAAGGAGCGGTCTCAAGTCTGGCCATGCTCAACATGTTTGTGATAACCTCATTAACGTCCACCTCTTTCCATTCCAAGATAGATGGCCTGGCAAATGCCAGCAGATCGTTTATAAGCTTACTCGCTCTTTGACTATTCCGGAAAATCACATGAAGGTTTTCATCCAAAGAGGGGTCAAGTTCCATATTATCCATGCAGAATTGAGCGCATGAACTTATTACTGCCAGAGGGTTTTTCAGTTCATGGGCAAGACCTGCTGAAAGTTGTCCAAGTGAGGAAAGCTTATCCGACCGCATCATGACTTCAGCAAACTTCTTCCTCTCGGTAATGTCAATAAATGAAGCCATCATACAGACAGGATTGCCATTCACATCTTTTACCATGCTTGCAGAAACCTGGGTATCAAACAATGAGCTGTTTTTTTTAATCCCGATCATTTCGCCTATCCACCCACCATTCTCATGCAAGGCCTTAAATAACTCCGCCACCTCGCTCTCCTCTTGCATGAATGTTATAACCGGTTTGCCAAGAATTTCATCATTATTCCCATATCCCCACAGTTTGAGAAAAGAATTGTTTACTTTGGTCAGTTTCCCTTTAAGATCAAAAAAAGCACAGCCGTTAATTGACGATGCTATTGCTAATTCCATAATCCTTAATTCTTCAACCGCTTGTTTTCGTTCGGATATATCGCGAACTATGTTGAGTGTAGCCGCAGATCCTTCCCATTCTGTCCATACAGTGTTGGATTCCACCCATAAAGTTTCTCCGTTTTTTCTCAATACCCTGAAAGTATAAATGTGATTGGCTTCTATATCCTTTCTTAACCATTTCTTATAATTATCCGTAACAGTGGCACAATCATCGGGATGAATCAGGATGATAAATTTTGAGCCTAAAAGTTCATCATTGGTATAGCCGGTCAGTTCCATTACCTTTGGGTTTACAAACTTTATTTTTTCATCTTGAAGGATAATAACCATATCAACGGAGTTTTTAATGATATTCTTGTATTTGAGTTGTGACGCCCTTAACTGAATGGTCTTTTGCTTGAAATCGCTTTCCATTTCGCAAATTCGAAGTTTCAGGTCTGCGCTTGTAAAAGTTTCCTTTAAATTTAATTCCCTTCTTTTAAGAGCTCTATTAATGCCGTGATTGATATCTTTAAGATCAAACGGTTTAAGCAGATAATCAAAAACCCCTTCCTGTACAATGACATCTCTCAAATCCTCTATGTCTCCATGACCGGTAATAACTATGACCTCTATGTTCTTATCAATCTTTTTGATCTGTTTAAGTGCATCTATACCATCCATTTCAGGCATTTTCACATCGAGGATGACTAAATCCAGGGGGTTATTTTTTGCAATCTCAACCGCCTCTTTTCCATTGGACGCAAGAAAAACCTTATAACCTTCTTTTTCAATTACTTCTGTAAGAAGGTCACGAATTTGATGGTCGTCGTCTGCAACCAAAATATTTTTTACAGGCATTTTTTATTTCCAAAGATGATGGTTTAATAAAAAACAAACTTACCACTTTATACTGTTGTTCTGTCAAAAAAGAAAAAGATTATTATAAAATAAGTAATTCCTATAACATTCCAGTATGATATGGCAATA
>JASEIZ010000293.1 GCA_030017395.1 Desulfobacterales bacterium
CACCATGTCTGAATATGACAGGCGAACCGGCGTCAAACATCTTCGAGTGCGGGGTCTGAAAGCAGTGAGGTTTTGTGCAACCTTAAAGGCTTTGGGAGTGAACATCAAAAATGAATGCCAATATATTAATAGTCGATGACGACTTAGCTGTTAGAGAAGTTATACGTGATTTCATAGAATTGTCAGGGTTTAATGCTTTCGGTGCTTCCAGCGGCGAGGAAGCTCTTGAATTATTGAAAACAACCGATATTTCCGTTGTAATAACCGATATAATAATGCCGGGAATGGACGGTTTTGAACTTACAAAGGTAATAAATGAAACCTATGATACGGATATCATTATGATGACTGGTTGTGGCGATAAATACTCTTATGAAGAGGTAATCACCAAGGGCGCAAGCGATATTATCTTTAAACCAATGCGCCTTGAAGAGCTTCTGCTGAGGTTAAAAAGAGTATTTAGAGAAAGACAGCTCAGAAAAGAACGTAAAATAATGCTGAAAAAACTTGAAGAGCTTGCAATAACAGACGAACTGACACAACTTTATAATTCAAGGCATTTTTACAAACAATTGGACTCAGAAATCTACAGGCGCAAACGTTACAATCGTTCGCTTTCACTTCTGTTTTTAGACATTGATTATTTCAAAAAATACAATGATGCTTACGGGCACCTTCAAGGTGACAAGGTTCTGGTTAAACTCGGCCAGATAATCAAGTCTTGTCTTAGAATAATGGACTCTGCTTATAGATATGGCGGAGAAGAATTCACTGTTATTCTTCCAGAAACAAAATGCGAAGAAGCGTTTATTGTAGCAACAAGGATAAAAGATTCAATGGAAACTGAAAAATTTATGCCTGTATCCGGCACTATAGTTAACGTAACTATAAGTATAGGCGTTACGGGATATCGCCCTGATGAAAGAATTTCAAGCTTCGTTCAAAGAGCGGATAAGGCTATGTATATCGCCAAAGAAAAAGGTAGAAACCAGATCGCCTCTCTGTTGTGCTGAAATTCTCAATTCCTCAATCCCTTAATACGCATACTCAAATCCACGCTTTTTGCCGAGTGCGTAAGAGCTCCGACAGAAATAATATCCACGCCAATATCTGCCAGACGATTAAGACTTTCTATCGTTATCCGGCCGGAAACTTCGACTAATGCCCTTCCATCAATATGTTTAATTGATTGTTTTATCTGGTCTATATCCATGTTGTCCAACATGATAATATCGGCGCCGACCTCCACAGCCTCCTTTACTTCATCCAGGCTGGAAGCCTCAACCTCTATTTTAATAAGATGAGAAACCTTGTTTCTGATGCGCTTAACAGCCTTTGTTATACCGCCACAAGCTGCTATATGATTATCCTTAATCAAAACACCGTCATAAAGTCCCATTCTGTGATTAGAGGCTCCGCCCACACGAACAGCATATTTTTCTAAAACCCGCAGTCCCGGTGTTGTTTTGCGTGTATCAACAAGACGAACCTTTTTATTTGCAAGCCTGTTCACGTATGAACGTACATGTGTGGCAATTCCGGAAAGGTGCTGCAAAAAATTTAAAGCGGTTCGTTCACCGGTCAGAAGACTTCGAAGTTTTCCCTCAATCTTTAGAATAATTTCACCATCCATAACAGTATCGCCATCTTTGCACTCGGGTCTAAAAATAATTTTCGGATCAAGCTGTTCAAAAATCCGGTAAACAATATCAATCCCGGCAATTACAGCCTTTTCCTTGGCAATAATTACACCATATCCTCCTGCATCATGTGCAACAAGATTATCCGTAGTAATATCCCCTGACCCAATATCCTCTTTTAGAGCTGTTTCAATCAAATCTTGTATTGAATACATGCAGACCTCTTAGCATTCACGGTTCACGGTTCAACGGTTCAGGGTTCACGGTTCTGCGGTTCACCCCCCCCCTCTTTTCCCTCTCCTCTTTCCTGTTTACTTAGCGCCTGCTTAGCGCCTTAGCTTTGCATGAGCACTCTCTCACTCTCTCAATCCCTTAATCTTCTCTATATTTGCCTTTAGTTTCCCTTGTTTTTCAAGAAGGATTCTCTGCTTTTCTTTAACATTTTCAACTATATCCCCAGGCGCTTTGTTAATGAACTTTTCATTGCTTAATTTCCCGGATACAGCTGTCAGTTCATTTGTTAACTTGTTCATCTCATTATCAAGCCGCTTGATTTCTTTGGCAAAATCGATTGCACCTTCAAGTAAAACATAAATAGTGGCTGTCTCGACAACCGCTGTGGCCGCCCTCTTCGGTTTTTCACCCGGCAATTCGACTGAAAGGGTTTTTAACCCGGAAAGATTTATTATCATATCTCTATGCTGATT
>JASEIZ010000294.1 GCA_030017395.1 Desulfobacterales bacterium
CGAGCGCATTCCCCGCTGCTTGCGGCGGGGAGCTTCAATTTGGGATTTATTTGTAATTTGATGCTTGGAATTTGGAATTTTATAAGTTCTGAATTATAAAAAATAATATTATTATCCCTGCCCGCCGCAGGCAAGTAGTGGCTGAACCATCAAAATTGGAGGACTAATATGAAAGGTCTTGATGCGATTTTTTCCCCAGAATCGGTGGCTGTTATAGGGGCGTCCACCAAGTCCGGAAAGGTTGGACATGATATTTTTGCCAATATCTTGAGCGGAAATTATAAGGGGACGCTTTATCCTGTTAATCCCAATGCCGAGTCGGTTTTAAATATAATGGCATATCCATCTATTCTTGAAGTGCCCGGTGATGTGGATCTTGCAATAATAATTCTTCAGCCCAAACTTGCCTTAAAAGCCGTTGAAGAAAGTGTGAGAAAAGGAGTAAGGGGGATTGTGATTGTATCTGCCGGCTTTAGGGAAGTTGGCGCAGAGGGCCTGGAGATAGAAAACAGGATAGCTGCTGCTTGCAAAAAGGCAGGGGTGCGTCTTGTGGGCCCAAACTGTCTTGGCGTGATCAATCCGCTTCCTTCGGTAAGTCTGAACGCGAGCTTTGCGGCGCGCATGCCAGCAAGCGGCAATATTTCCTTTATTTCTCAGAGTGGTGCATTATGCACGGCTGTTCTGGATTTTGCCGCTGACAGGGATTTTGGTTTTTCAAAGTTCATTTCCATAGGCAACAAGGCGGATGTGGATGAGCTTGATCTCCTGCGCTACCTGCACGAGGACATGGATACAAGGGTTATTTTGATGTATCTGGAAGAGCTTCGAAGAGGTCCGGAACTTATAGAGATCGTAAGAGAGATTACATCCGGAAACAGGCCTACCCCCATACTTGCTATAAAATCGGGAAGGACAAGCGCCGGAGCCCAGGCAGCAGCATCCCATACAGGGGCTCTATCCGGATCCGAGGCGGTGTATGATGCGATTTTCCAGCAGACAGGGATGATTCGTGTTGATTCAATTGATGAGCTTTTTGATTTTGCAATTGCTTTTGCTTATAAAAGTGAAAGCGCTTTGGGAAAATTAAGAAGGAAAATCCCATACGGCAACAGGGTCGCCATTGTCACAAACGCTGGAGGGCCGGGGATTATCGCTACCGATATTACTATGTCGTCCGGGCTCGAGCTTGCCAAATTTCACCAGGAAACGATCAATGCTCTTGCAAGCCATCTCCCACTTACGGCAAACCTTCATAATCCTGTGGATATCATCGGAGATGCCGCGCCGGATCGTTATGAAAACGCTTTAAGCGTTGTAATAAACGACAACGGAGTAGATGGAGCCCTTGTAATTCTCACACCTCAGTCAATGACGAACGTTCTTGGCACGGCAGAAGCCATTATAAAAATTGCCAGACGCACTCACAAACCTATTATCTGCTGTTTTATGGGTGTTGTCGATGTTTCCTCCGGAGTAAGATATCTTCAGGAGTATGGTTATCCGGTTTATAAGTTTCCTGAAAATGCGGCAAAAGCTTTTGGAGCGCTTTATAGATATTTTAAGTGGTTGAACCGGCAGCATTTTGCGCAATATGAATTAAAGCACGACAAAGAGCGTGCCGCCGATATCATTAAAAATTGTCTTGATTCAGGGAAAACCCGTCTGGGTGAACTGGACGGAAACGAACTGCTTAAATGTTACGGTTTTAATGTATTGCCGACACAGCTTGCGGAAACCGAGGAAGAAGCGGCAAAGATCGCCGAAACCATCACCTTTCCTGTGGCGATGAAAATTGTATCGCCGCAAATTCTGCACAAAACCGATGCCGGTGGAGTCATGTTGGGGCTTGAGAGCTCAGATGAGGTAAAAAAGACTTTTAATGAGATAGTTGAAAAGGCCAAACAGTATGATCCAAGTGCGGAAATAAAGGGGGTGTTGATTCAAAAAATGGCGATGCGCGGAGAAGAAGTGATACTTGGCATGAACAGGCAACCTGTTTTCGGAACATTGCTCATGTTTGGCCTTGGTGGAGTATATGTTGAACTTTTTCATGATGTTGTATTTCGCATAGCACCCATCGGCAGAAACGAATCCCGCAGAATGATCCGCAGCATTAGAGGATATAAACTGTTTCAGGGCTTCAGGGGAAGACCTGCAGTTGATATAGAAATTCTTGAAAAA
The DNA here is from genome assembly GCA_030017395.1 of Desulfobacterales bacterium. GTDB lineage: Bacteria > Desulfobacterota > Desulfobacteria > Desulfobacterales > ETH-SRB1 > Desulfaltia. The sequence goes on from JASEIZ010000294.1 coordinate 2,182, forward strand.
TCAATGGTAAGCCTTTCGGACATGTCAGTTAATCACCCGGAGATCGATGAGCTGGATATAAATCCGCTCCTGGCCTATGAAAAGGGGGCTACCGTTGCTGACTGCAGAATTATTTTAAAAAAACCGGTTGGTTCAAAAAAAGAG
>JASEIZ010000295.1 GCA_030017395.1 Desulfobacterales bacterium
CCTTTTTGGGCTCCTTCAGTTTTCCTCGTGCATCATAGTCAGCCAACTTTCTCTGCCCATAAAAAACAGCCGGCGAGCTGTCCATATACCGATGGATTTGCAACATATTACCCAGTTGTCCTGCCGGAAATCCTTTTTGGGCAAACCAAACCACATAAGGCTCAGGCAGGTCGATCAAACGCCACTCCTTATACTTGCCAAACGGCATCCGTATTTTGGCCAATTTAATCAAGACCGCCGCATCCGGTATGCACTCGTTTCCCCCGGTCATTTAGGCACTCCTGAAATCTGAGAAAAAACATATAATTTCATGACCATTTCCATTTTTGTATAGGATGAAGATCATAAACCAATAATCTAATTTATAAAGTAAAGAGCGTTCGTTAAGTCCTTATAAAAAAGCCTTTATATTTTTCTAAATAGGTTATATACTTATTTATATGCATAAGAAGGAGCTTATTATGAACAAAAAGTCATTAATAGAAACCAACCCCTATCTACAAAATTCGAAAAATTACAACGCTTCTCTGATTACTAATGTTTCGAGTTCTACGGCAATAGAAACCGGCGATAATGTACTATCTATCGCCGATAAACTTACTGAAATTGCGGACACCATTTTTATTGTTACCCCACCGAAGCAGAAATCGATTTCTCAATGATCTCCAAAAAACAACCTTTACCCTTTTTCAAGCCATCACCTCTCTTAAATTTAAAAAATACGTCAACCTATCCACATAATCACTATAACTCATCCCGTCATCACGCAGGACGTTACAATAGTTCCATAATTTTTTTACTATATCTGCTGGGCTCATAATTCTTCCCGTATTAAATACAATATATTCCGTGTGTTGCAATTCACATATTAGATAAATTATTACATATACAATCTACTCGGATGTCTTTTCTTGCACTAAATACTGTACAACTTACTTACCATTATCTTTCTTTGAACCCGTTACCACCTGCCAGTAACCACCTCGAACCGGCCCTATGCGTTTTAACAATCCTTTTTTCTTCAATTTTCTCAACTGATTATCGGTCAGACCATATCTGGTTTTTAGCCCTTTTTTTAGGTCTTTTAGGTCGCTTTTTAGGTCGTCGGCAATAATATGTTTATCTGTTGCCAAAGGCAGACAGAACGTTACAATAGTGTCCTAATTTTTTTGCAATGTCTGCCAAGCAGATATTTCTGTACCGATTTTTTCTTTCGAAGCTGTTAGTTGGTCAACAAAAAATACCTCAACGGCATGTAAAGGATACCATGCTCGAAATGACATGCGTGCTCACGAGTTATAACAATTCCAAAATCGACACTGTATTTTTTCATAAAGTGCTTCAAGCCTGATGCCTTTTCGGTACCTTTTCGATATTTCACTTCAATAGGCAAATAACGGTTGCCGCCATGGGTTACTACAAAGTCAACCTCCTGTTTCTTTTGACGATAGTAAGAGACTTCAATAGCTTCTGTCCACTTAAACACCTCGTGTGCAACCAGATTTTCAGCATACAACCCCATCACCATCGGATCGGCAGTAAAATCGTCCCAAGTCTTCAGCACGGCGTTTCTTAACGCTAGGTCGACAGGATAGCATTTTATGTTGCCATGCTTCACCCGTAGCGGTTTATGGCTAAACTTTTGGATACGCAAAATAAGATCTGTCATTACCAACCGCGGCAGGTTATCCTCCACGACGCGTCGCTCAATCCCGACTTTGTTCGCCAATGTGGTCATATTAATTTCCATACCGGGATGGGCAAGTAAATAAATGAGGAAGCGCAATACGTTTTCCGGCTTCCGGTATTGGGTAAGCGCCATCAGATCTTCGTACAGAACCTTGCGAACCTGCTGTTCCATCAGATATTCGATTTTTCTTATGGGATTGATTAATTGCCAAACCTCTGGAAAGCCTCCTTCTCGACAATATGAAATAACAGCCTAACCAATAGCGGTCTGAAACTGTGCAAGGTCCTTCTTCAGAGACTCCATGCGTACGACAACCCCTGGCCCATCACCGTCCATGAGCATAGCACGCAAATTTTTGTAATGGCTCAAAACGGAAGCAAAACCACTCTGCTCGCGCAAACGAAAAAGACAAAACTCGCGGAAACTAAAAGGAAGGAGATGCCGATCTTTAATGCGTCCCAACAGGCTTTCCTGACTGCTTCTGAAAATCGGCGAGGAAGCTGAGCCCGACACGATGAAGCGGATCGAAAACTTGAGGTCATAATATTTCTTCAAATAGAGTTCCCACTTAGTACACGCTGGCATAAATACGATGAC
>JASEIZ010000296.1 GCA_030017395.1 Desulfobacterales bacterium
CGAGGAGATTGGCCTTGGGAACCCGGGTATCTTCAAAAATCATTTCGCCGATATTTCCTTCAACGACTAATTTTTCCTCCTTATATTTATAAGAAGACTCACCACGATCAACGATAAATGCCGAAATCCCTTTACTCCCTGCTTGGGGATCGGTTTTAGCAAATACGACGGAGGTATTTGTCTGCCCCGGCTTTGACATATAACATTTCACACCGTTCAGAATATAACAATCGCCATCCTTTCTGGCAGTTGCCTGGATGCCTGCCACGTCCGATCCGGATCCTCTTTCCGTCAAGGCAAAGTTGGCAACTGTTTCCCCAGTCACCAACGGAGGAAGAAAGCGTGATTTCTGCGCATCATTGCCGAAAAGAACGATGGGGTTACTGCCGAGCCCCTGCATAATGAAGGTATCATCCAAACATGTTGAAATCTTGCTGAATTCCTCTCGGATTATGCAAAGATTGACCGAGGAGACACCCTTGCCGCCGTATGCCTCGGGGACAACATAGGCGAAAAAACCGGCCTTGGCTAGACGCTTAATAACCTCGGCGGGGAATTCATTCGAAGCGTCTACTTCATGCGCGATCGGCCCTATCTCCTTTTCGGCAAATTCCCTCGCCATTTTCCTCAGTTGTATCTGTTCCGGGGTGAATCTAAAATCCATTTTTTGTCTCCTTTTAGGTAAAATAATCTTGGGTAATAGGATTGCTTTAAATAGACAAGAGATTAATGGCATTCTCACCAAAAATAAGGGTTTGTTCCTCCGGAGTCAGGAGCAAATCCCTTAGCCACGCAATTTGGGCGGCAATATTTGTGGTAGAAGGATAGTCACTGGCAAATAGTACTTTATCCACACCGTGCCTCTTGATAATTTGGGTAACTTCCTGTGGGGGCAATGCCTGGACATTGGGAGACCAGCAGGTGTCGATATAAATATCTTTTCCGTGCACCCACTTAGCCGCATCATCTAGTTCCAAAAAACCGCCAAGATGAGCCGCGACAATTTTGAGATGGGGAAATTGATCTCTTACTAAAGAAATGCTTTGGGGGGTTGTCAGGGAGGGCGAAGATGGATCTCCTGGATCTCTGCCAACATGAAAGTAAGCTATCATATCGAGCTTTTCCATTTCTTCATAGATCGGCAGAAGCTTTCTGTCCGCTGCCCCTATCAATTGAAAAAGAGAATGAAACTTGATGCCCTTCAGTCCATTTTCTTTTAATCGCCGAACCTCGGCAAGGGGCTCCTCCATATCCGGATGGATGGTCCCAAACCCAAAGATCGTCTTGTTGTCAGTGACATCAATAATAAAATCATTGGCCGACTTAACAATTTTAGGTTTTTCTGCTACGCAGAACGTAATTGCCGCATCAATGCCACTGCGCTTCATCACTTTTTTCAAATCAGCCACGGTAAAATCACCGATAAAAGAAACTGTTTCCCCCAGATGGGCCTGTGCAGACTCGACCACTTTCAGTGCGATTTTATCGGGATAAACATGAGTATGTGCGTCAATGATCACGACTTTCTCCTTTTTCTTATTATTTCATTTCTGGTGATTCACGGCCACTTCCATGACTTTATGGTACATACATGGTACCTATGGCACGTTTTCTTTATATTTGTCAATGGCGCTTTGGAAGTTTATTTTCTGTTTTGAAAAATTGAGTTTTGGCCCTTTGCTTAATATATTATGACCTGAAAATTTCAAGTACAGTTTTTTGTTGCGTCCAAATCCATCGGCCGGTAGAATGCCGCATATTTGAATAAGGAGAGGTCCGGTGGATTTAAAAACCCTTTTTATCGTATTTTCCGCTGTCTTTATTGCTGAGCTGGGCGACAAGACGCAACTGGCCACAATGTTGTTCGCCACGGACAAAAGCGTAAGCAAACTGACGGTTTTTACGGGGGCCGCGCTGGCTCTCGTCGTTGCCTCGGCAATCGGCGTCCTCGCCGGCAGTTTCGTCTCCAATTACATCAGTGAGAAGTACCTCTCCATCATCGCGGGGATCGGCTTCATAGCTATCGGTATCGTAACCGTTTTTCGGGCGTGACAGCGTTGCATACACAATATACAAGGGGATAAAATGATGCGTATCATACCTCGAATATCCGTTCGTTTCATTGTCATAGCGGCATTGATACTCCCGGCGCTCCTCGGCGGATGCGCCAAGACATATTATGATGCCATGGAGAAGGTCGGCATTCACAAGCGTGACATCCTCGCCGACCGTGTCAAAGACGCGCGCGACTCACAGGTTGAGGCCCAACAGCAGTTCA
>JASEIZ010000297.1 GCA_030017395.1 Desulfobacterales bacterium
TACAACTGTATTTTCCGATGACAATAAAAAAATTGCCGAATTCTATAAAGAGCGCAGGATTGTAGTGCCTTTATCAGACATTCCGCAAGTGCTTATTGATGCCTTTATTGCCGCTGAGGATTCAAGATTCTTAAAGCACAAAGGAATAGATTTTTTTAGCATTATCAGAGCTTTTTTAAAAAATATCGAAGCAGGAACCATTGTCCAGGGAGGCAGCACTATTACGCAACAGGTTACAAAGTCCTTTTTTTTAACACCTGAAAGAAGTTATGGCCGGAAACTAAAAGAGGCTATTCTGGCATATAGAATCGACAAATCATTTAGTAAAGAAGAAATCCTTTTTTTGTATTTAAATCAAATATACTTGGGGCATGGAGCATATGGAGTAGAAGCTGCTTCCGAAAATTATTTCGGAAAATCTGTCAAAGAGCTTAACCTTGCCGAATGCTCTGTTTTGGCCGGATTACCCCAGGCTCCCAGTCGATATTCCCCTTTCAGATTTCCTGAAAAAGCAAAGCAGCGCCAGATATATGTATTAAATAGGATGGTTACCGAAAACTATATAACCAACATTCAGGCTACTGAAGCCATGAATGCAAAGATTGATATAAAGCCGAGGCGCAACTGGTTTATTCAAAAAGCTCCTTTTTATACAGAGCATATAAGACGTTACATTGAAAAAAAATATGGTCCTGATACCTTATACAGAGAGGGACTAAAAATTTATACCGCCGTCAACATTGAAATGCAAAAAACAGCTCGGGAAGAGATAGAAAAAGGCCTGATAGCTCTTGATAAACGTCAGGGTTACCGAGGGCCTTTAAAGCATATTGCTATTGAAGAAATTGAAACCTTTTCACAAGAAATTCAAAATGAGCTGGATAAAGACCCTGTTGCCGAAGGGGAAATCGTCACGGGGGTTGTAATATCAATTAACAACATTAACAATACTGCAACTGTTCGCATTGGAAATGCTCAGGGCATAATAAAAATTGCCGATATGAGCTGGGCAAGAAAACCAGACACCGAGGTCCCCTATTATGAATGCAGGCTCGAACATCCTGGAGATGCTTTGAAAACAGGGGATATTATTCTGGTCAAAATCAAAGGTAAAGCAACAGATTCGGATACATTGGAACTTGCCCTTGAGCAGAAACCAAATGCCCAGGCCGCCATGCTGTGTATTGAAAACAAAACAGGTCTTGTAAAGGCAATGATAGGCGGCCTGAATTTTCGGGGAAGCCAATTTAATAGAGCCATTCAATCAAGGCGTCAGCCTGGTTCGGCTTTTAAACCGATAATATATGCGGCAGCGCTTGACAAGGGATATACTCCTGCAAGCATGATAATAGATTCTCCCATTGTTTTCCAGGACATGGAACGTGACTTCACATGGAAACCTAAGAACTATGGAGAAAAATTTTACGGCCCCACACTTTTACGCGAAGCTCTTGCAAAATCGCGCAATGTTATAACCATTAAGATTTTAATGGATATAGGCATCGACTATGCAATAGATTACGCTAAAAAGCTTGGAATTACCTCTAACTTAAACAGAGATCTTTCATTGGCCCTTGGTTCTTCGGGAGTATCTCTGTTCGAAATAGTCAGAGCCTATTCGGTTTTTGCCAATCTCGGTTATCTTGTTGAACCTGCCTTTATTACAAAAATTGTTGATCGAGATGGGAATATTATGGAAGAAATAAATCCTGAAAAGAAAAAGGTAATGGATGAGAACACTGCCTATATTATGACAAACCTTCTCGAAAGTGTGATCAAACATGGAACCGGCCGCAGGGTTCGGGCATTAAACCGGCCTGCTGCAGGCAAAACCGGCACAACTAATAATCTGCATGATGCCTGGTTTGTCGGTTATACTCCATCCTATATTACTGGAACATGGGTGGGATTTGACGACGAAAATTGCCTTGGGAAGGCGGAAACAGGCTCCAGAGCGGCAAGCCCTATATGGCTTGGCTTCATGAAAGAAATTCTTAAAGATAAACCTGTCATGCTTTTTAATGTGCCGGAAGGGGTTGTTTTCTCAAAAATCGATGCTGAAACAGGTCTGCTGCCTGCTGTTGAATCTAAAAAGACAATTTTTGAATGTTTTAAGGAAGGGACCGTTCCAACAGAATATACAAAAAAATCAGATTCCATAACAGAGACAGAACAGTTTTATAAGTCAGACATGTAATTAGACCACTCTACCAATTATGACAAGCTCGTAAAAAGTCTCAAAATCGTCATGCCGGACTTGATAAGCCTGCCC
>JASEIZ010000298.1 GCA_030017395.1 Desulfobacterales bacterium
AACTTTGAACATACAAGACACAAAACTCCAAGGCAAAGCCATCTATATCCGACCTGGCCCAAAGGATCAGGCTTTTCAGGACAAAATAAAACCGGAGGTATGTTGTTAAATAATAATCGAGTAATTGACATTGAATATTTTATTTGGGATATAAGAAAAAAATAAAATAAGGAAGGTAAAAAACTATGGAAATACCTAATACAACGGCCGGCATAGAACCGGTCAAACTTTCACTTGACAGCAGATTCAAGTTCAGATGTCATAAAGGTATAAAATGTTTTACCAAATGTTGCGGAGATATTAATATTATATTGACACCTTATGACATTATCAGGCTAAAGAATCGTCTGCAGCTTTCATCAGAAGAGTTTTTAGCCATTTATACAGAGCCGCAACTTTTAGAAAAAACAGATCTGCCGATAATCACCTTAAAGCTTTTAGATGACGACGCATCTGAGTCTGATAAAAAGAAATGCCCTTTTGTCAGAAAGGATGGATGTATCATTTATAAAGACAGGCCCACCACGTGCCGATATTATCCGCTTGGTGTCGCTTCACTAAGTCACAAAGAAGGAGCGGATGATAAAGAATTCTATTTTTTTGTTCACGAACCTCATTGCCTTGGTTTTGAAGAAGATAAGGAATGGACTATTCGTGAATGGCGGAAGGATCAGGGAGTTGATACTCATGACGAGATAAACGCCGGCTGGACAGACCTGATTGTCAGAAAGAGATCTTTTCCAAAGAATGTAATGCTAACGGAACAGAGCAAGAATATGTTTTTTTTAATAAGTTATAACACTGATAAATTTAAAAAATTTATCTTTGAGAGTTCATTTCTTGATCGATATAAAATTGACGGTGACACTGTGGAAAAGATAAAAGAAGATGAAATCGCCCGGCTGGAATTTGGGATTAAATGGTTAAAAACGCTTCTTTTTAAGCAGGCAAGCAAAGATCAGTTTGAAATGAATGAAAACGCAAAAGTTGCAAGAAAAAAATCATGACCTGATGAAATTACCACAGAAAGCACAGAGATAACTCTTTAAAGTCACAATTTTTTCTGTGTTTTCTGTGGTGAAAAACCGATTTTTTACCATGCCTTCAATATTCCTCATAATAAAGATCTTTTATGCTTGAAAGGCTGTTTAAACGCTCAGTTATATCGACAGCAAAAAAATCCGATACAGGTTTAAATATTTCCGGATTATCAGACTGTACCTTCCGAGCCGCTTCCAACACCTTTTCCAGTCCGTTTTTTGTCATTTGGCCCAATGGCTGTCTGCACCCTCCGGAAGGCATACCAAGAACCGACATAAGGGTCTTGATGCCCAGCGGATTTCTTGCCCTGCATACGACCTCTCCATAAGGTGTTGTCTCTTTAGTTTTAATTGTTACAAGCCCGAAAAGAGGTTCAAGGGCAGATAATATCTTTTTGGCTTCAGACCGATTCCCCTGCTCAAGCAGCCCGACCATTTCGGTAACAGGTCCGGGAGCGACATTTGAAGCAACGGAAATGACACCTGATGCCATTATTTCCGGGCTTGTCATCATTTCAAAGGTCAGACCGTCATCACCGGAAAGTATGGTAAAGTCCGCTCCGCAACAAACTCTTGTGTGTTTCATGTTTTCAATGCTTCCTGTAGCCTCTTTTACCATGTTGACATTATCAAAATCTCTGCTTAGGATTGCAAGGTCTTCCGGGAGTAGTTGCGCGCCGGTCCTGCCTGGAATTACATAAGGAATAACCTGCACGCCGGGGAAGGTTTTAGCAACAGGCGCAACATATTCTCGCCGGATTTCAAGAGAGCTTGGCCCATTATAATACGGGTCTACAAGCAATAAAGCTTCAACCCCGGCATCAACAGCATGCTTTGATGATTCAAGTGTCTCTGCTGTATTATTGCTTCCGGTTCCAGCTATGCAGATACACTTTCCCCGTGTTTTTTTCGCCACATTTTCAATGACCTTGTTATGTTCATCCCATGTCAAAGTCGGGCTTTCACCTGTAGTTCCGACAGCCAGAATTCCGGTTATTCCGTTTTTTATCTGGAAATCCACAAGTTGTCCCAGGCCTTCATAATCAACAGTATCATCATTAAATGGTGTAACAAGCGCTGTAAAACATCCTTTAAACATAATAACCTCCCCTGAAATTAATATGATATTAGTTAAGTGGTCGAGTGGGAAATTGGTCGACGTGCAGCGCAGGCGCTCTCGCCGTGATAGCGACACGTCGCAGCAGGTGCGCCG
>JASEIZ010000299.1 GCA_030017395.1 Desulfobacterales bacterium
ATTTTCTGTTTTTTTCAACCGTGAACCGATAACCGTAAACCGTGAACGTTACTTATTCTTTTATCTGTATATAATGTCTTCCTGGCCCACTTTTTTGAAGTTGTAGGAACCGCTCCAAACTATTTCGCCGGTATTTAGATCTACCATTTCAAACAAAATCTGGTGATAACGGGCGAAACTGCCGGTTTTGGGGTCAACCGAATCCAGAGTGGAAATGCGTCCTCCCAGCCTAAAATCACCTCCGTAAGCCTTAGATTCGGATGTAGATTCTCCTTCCTTGATTACGCCCAATTGTTTTAATTGCAGTTCTTTGAGCATCATATTCAGGTACTCTCGGCCGATAAACATCATTTTGCCGTGAGCAGCTTGGTTGAGCCCCGTTCTGAGCCGATCGGTAATTATATTCTTATTGATTCTCGTGGAACTTTCATTTTTAAAGTATTCCGCGTCAATGATAACCTTGGGAGGGGTGTTGGGGTGGAAGAATAATGGCGTGGCCAGTATATCACGCATCATTTTATCGGTCATATTGATTATATCTTGAGATTCAATGCCGACGCCGGAGACTTGGCTTTGTTGCCCCGGATCAACATAATGGGCTGTCGTACCATCTGCGTGTTTTGGGGCTGTCGCACAACCAGAAAAGAAAATAGCCAGGAAAAACAGCGCTACACCAGGTTTTATCAACTTACTATTAATTAACATATTTCAATCCGTCAGGTGGTGCTATTTGGCCGGAGCGTTACAAATAGCGTTATAGTAACTCTTTTTTAGTTCAGGGTATATTTCCATGGTTGCCTGTAAGACTTCCTGGAAATTTTCATTGGTAGAGTGTGTCGCATAAATATACACTGAAAGATCGTTTACTTTATCAAAAGAACTATCGCTTGTGCTTTTTATATAATCCCATCCGCCGCTGGCCTCAATGGCAATTGCGCGGCCTGCCGCTTCACCGGCCATACTTCCTAAAAATCCGCCGACGAAGGGAACATTCTCTAATGCTTTTTGTCCGATAAAGGCGCCTGCATGTTTGCCTATGGTCGCACCCATTTTGGCATTTATGGCCTTATCTACCCATTCCGCAACAACGCCATCCCGCGTATATGGACACAAAAAGGCACCTTCATTATCAAGTCTTGGAGTCGGTGGTATTATTTGGTTTGGTTGGGGAGGCTGCATCATGGGCATGCAACTCGAGATGCTTAAGACAATCAGGATTACGATTAATGCTGCGGGAAATCTGTTTTTAATGGAAGCCAATTTCATAGTTTCAACCCCCTTGTTTTAAGAAATGAATCATCAACATCATTATTGTTTTTAGGAAAAAACAAACTGTGTCTTTTTAGGAGGAAACGGGCTGTGTGTCAAGAAAAAAACATGTAAGCATGTGCTTTGCGGGGAGTAATCCGGTCAAGAGCTGATTTAATTTGACAGACAAAGTAGAAGTTTGTAATCTTGTAAAAACTCTAACAGAAAGGATCTTTTTGTGAAAAAAACAGTATTTGAAACCAAATTTCCTGAATTAAACCTGATAAAAACCGGCAAGGTGAGGGATATATACGACCTTGGTGAATCTTTTTTAATGGTAGCGACCGACAGAATTTCCGCATTTGATGTTATCATGCCGGATCCTGTTCCTGAAAAAGGGAAAATTCTAACACAAATTTCGCTCTTCTGGTTTAAGGTAATGGAGTCTGTTTTATCCAACCATGTTATTACCGGCAATGTCGATGAATATCCTTCTGTATGTAAACCTTATGCTGAAACGCTTCGAGGAAGAAGCATGCTCGTTAAAAAAGCAGAGCCGCTTCCTGTTGAATGTGTGGTCAGAGGATATATATCCGGTTCAGGCTGGTTATCTTATCAAAAATCAGGAAGTGTTTGCGGCATAAAGCTTCCTAAAGGCCTGAAAGAATCAGATAGACTCCCCGAGCCGATTTTTACACCTTCAACAAAAGAGGAGACAGGCACCCATGATGTGAATATAGATTTTGAAAAGGCCGCAAAGATAATAGGGAAGGCAGATGCAAACCTGGTTAAAAAGCTTAGCATAGCAATCTATAAAAAAGGTGTTGAGCTGGCTGATAAAAAAGGGATAATAATTGCAGACACAAAATTTGAATTCGGTCGTCTTGGTAAAGATATTATCCTTATTGATGAGGCGCTGACACCTGATTCATCAAGATTCTGGCCAAAAGAGACTTACAAGCCGGGCGGTTCGCAAAAAAGCTTTGACAAACAATATGTTAG
>JASEIZ010000029.1 GCA_030017395.1 Desulfobacterales bacterium
CAGGGGTATTTTCCGGGGGATATTATCTCATTATTATGAAAAGTTTTTTAACGCATATTCTTCTCCCGCAACTCTCAGAGCGTTTGTAAAAACACGCATTGAAAACACAGGCATGGCGGCCATAAAAAAAGGGCTTTCCAGAGGTAAGGGCGTTTTGTTAATTACAGGCCATGTGGGAGGCCTTGAATTAATTCCGGCCTTTCTCGGTAATAATAATTGCCCTGTAACGATAGTTGCAAGATTTTCATCCACATCTGTACGTAAAGCATGTGTTCAGCAGGCCGGCAACTTTTTAACAAAAGTTATTGATGCGGATCATTCTCCAAATGTCATAAAGGCTATTTTTGATAACCTGAGAGAAAATCGTGTGGTAATTACTCAGTGTGATGAGATAGATGAATGGAGGCCTTCTCGTAAAAACAAAATATCCTTTTTGACTAAAAAGATAAATCTGGATAGAACAATAAATATTATTTCACAAAGGGGCGACGCATCTGTAGTGTTTGGTTTTATGCATAGGAATGATAATCATCGATATGAATTTATTTCAGCTTCAATGGAAGAAACAAAAAAACGGTTCGAACAATTAACTGATGCATCGGTCGGAGAGATCGTGTTAAAATATCTTGAGCAATACATTTACAGTTATCCCGAAGGATGGTATCAGTGGAAACAATATCCGGCTATCGAACAGGTTCCGTTATCCGGCACAATGGCTGCAAAACCATCATATCTGCCACAGCTCAGGCATTCTTTCGGAGGAGCTGTATAGAACCGAATAAGTATTTGATACGGACACAATAAGGTATGTTGTATGGAAAAGGAAGTAAACTGTATAAATTCCAGGGTGGTTATAAATTATGTAAAGGCCTATAACAACGGTGATTGCTCCGAACTGTTATATGGTCTTGATCCTGAAATAGACTCCCTTCCCGACCCTGAAAGTTTTTTAAAGGATCCAAACAACTGGATTTCAAGCTCTGTAATTTCTAAATTATTCAAAAGGGCAGAATCGATTCTGCATGACGAAAAGGTCGCTTATAAGATCGCAAAATATTCTATTGAAAATTCATCTCTTGGCTATATTCAAAAGATATTTGTCAAAGCATTCTGGTCGTCAAAAAAGAGTTTCAAACATGTCCAGGCGATCAATGATAAATTTAACCGGAATAAAAAGGTGGAAGCCATAAAGTTATCGGGGAATAAAGCCGTGGTTCGTCTTCACTGGAACCCTGCAATGAAGTCTTCTAAGGTTTTATGCCTTTTTAATCAAGGTATTTATACATTTTTGCCAACTATCTGGTCGGGGAAGCCTTTTAATCTCAAAGAAGAATGCTGCTATTTTAACGGCGCTCCGTATTGTGAGTATCATATAAGATGGCGGTTTCAAAACGTAGTTCGAGAGTATCTTTCCAGATTTTTTATGTCGAGAGCAATGCTGAAGGATATCATTACCGAACAGGAAAACGACAAGGAGCTTATTGAAAAAAAATATGAAGAGGTAAACCATTTAAATGTTGCGCTAAACAAAAAAATTAAACAGCTCATGGCTATACAGGACACTGGAAAGGCTATCCTTTCCACACTGGATTTAAAGCAGCTTTTGACCGTCATCATGAATATTTTATCAAATATATGTCAAATAAACAGGGCCATAATCATGCTTGTAAACGAGGAGAAAGGATGCCTTCAATATATGCATGGAGTTGGTTTTTATGGTGAAGTTCCGGAAGAGGTCAAAAATTACACGATCCCCCTGAATCGTTTAAGCAACATAATAGCAAGAGTTGCCAGCACAGGACTGCCTGAGTATGTTCCTGACATAAAAAGTTCAATTTTGAGAAAGGAAAATATCGTTTTAAAGCTTGCTAATCCCACCTCAGCATTCATTGTTCCTCTTATAACGAAATCCAAGGTAATCGGGGTTATTGCAGCAGATGCTATAGATGGAAAGGAAGTTCCAGTAGAAACAAGGCAAACCCTGGAAATCTTTGCTCCACAGATTGCCATCGCGATAGAAAACGCAAGCCTATACAATAAACTCAGAGAGCAGATGGAGGAGCTCAAAAGATCCCAGGCTCTTTTGAGCAGAGCTGCAAAGCTTTCCTTTCTTGGTAATCTGGCAGCAAGACTGGCTCATGAAATTAAGAACCCAATGACCGCCATAGGAACATTTCTCCAGATGCTGCCGCAAAAATATGACGATGAAGAATTTAGGACAGAGTTTTATGAAATCGCAATGGAGGAAACAGCAAGAGTAAATAATCTTATTACCGAGCTCATGGATCTGGCTAAAACAAAAGAATCGCACTTTGGATTATATGATGTTAGTGAATTAATAGATAAAATGATTCTTCTTACTTCACCTCATAGCAAATCAAAACATATCGATATTGTTCGCAATTATGATTCCGGCATTGGACGGGTATGGATGGATTATGAAAAGATGAAGCAGGTTATTTTAAACCTGATTTCAAATGCCATAGATTTTACTCCGGATAATGGAAAAATCGAATTAACAACAAAAAAAATTATGAGAGATAAAAAATTTGAGTCTGTTCAGATAGAAATCAAAGATAATGGCCATGGAATACCCGAATCTTCAATGAACAAAATATTCAACCCGTATTTTACCACCAGGCATAAAAGCAGTATGCACAGCGGCACAGGATTGGGCCTGTTTATTGCCAATAAAAATATGCAGGATCATGGCGGAACTATTGAAGTAAAAAGCAAGGTGAATGAGGGTACTATGTTTATCTTATCTTTTCCCAACACTTCTGCCGGCCATGCTCCGGTATCATCGGATAAAGATTAATCTATGCAAATAGACAAGGTCAATATTTATCAGGTATTACTGCCTTTTACAAGCGATTTTGCTCATTCTTTAAGAAAAAGATCATCAGCAAAGAATATTGTCACTGAAGTTACAGCCAAAAATGGTGAAATTAAAGGCTATGGAGAAAGCGCTCCACGATCATACGTAACAGGAGAATCACAAGAAAGCGTTACCAGCACTATAAAAGGTTTCATCGAGCAGAATAATTTTCCGTGGGAATTAAATGATATTTCCCAGATATGGGAGTTTGTTGATAGCCTTCCCGGTGACAAGGCACATCACTGTGCAATATGCTCAATTGAAACTGCTCTTTTGGATGCTTTAGGCAAGAACCAGAACAAATATATCATAGACTATTTTCCAAAGGATTTCCGAACAGACAAAATCTATTATGGAGCATTAATTCCTATGGATAATAAAGAAAGAATCATGGAAATCTGTGGGTTGATCAAAAAAATGAAAATCAAAGTCAATAAACTTCGTATTAAGATAGGTAAAGATTTTAACCAGAACAAAGAAATTTTTGATACAGTAAAAGACATGTTTATAGACAGTTATGATCTGAGGGTAGATATCAATGGAGCAGGAGATCGTGAACCTGCCTTAAAACAGCTGCAGCTTATGAAGAAATACAAGGTCAGCATTATTGAACAACCTATGATGCCGGATGATCCGAACATTGCTGATTATGCGAAATTAGCGCAAACCTATGGTATGATTTTAATGGCTGATGAGTCTGCATGCTCTCTGCGGGACGTAAAAAGGCTTTATAAAGAGGGTTTCTATAAGATGATAAATGTAAGATTATCAAAATGCGGCGGATTTAGAAATTCTCTTAAAATAATTAACTATTTGCGGTTAAATAAAACACCCTTCCAGATCGGTTGTCACCTGGGCGAGTCAGGCATCCTTTCTGCTGCAGGGAGGATTTTATCACTTCTATGCGGCGATGCTGTATATTATGACGGCTCCTATGATAAGTTTTTGTTAAAAAAAAACATTACCTGTGAAGATGTTTCCTTTGGATTCGGCGGTGAAGCAGGCCCTTTGGATGGACATGGACTGGGTATCAAAATTAACAAGCAAAACCTATTGGTTTTATCCGATTCTTCAAAAACCGTTACTATTATGAGGCCTTAATTTTATCCTAAAAAAGAAGAATATCTGAGACGAATTTTTTGATACAAAAGTTATTTTGCAACAAAAAGACCAGGTTACATAAAAATACTCACATCGCCGATACCTTCGCGAATAACCTTAGGCATATCATCTATAAGGGAGATTACGCTTGAGGGTTTTCCCGTGACAGGAGTTTGCCCGTCGATTACAAGATCAATTCTTGAGTGGAAATAATCGTGGATAATGGATGGGTCATGAATAATGCTCCCGTCGGGCATTGTTGCGCTTGTTGTGATGATAGGATTTCCAAGCTCTTCCACAAGCATCAGGCAAATCTGGTTGTCAGGCACACGTATGCCCGCTGTTTTTCGCTTGGTCAACATAATTTGTGGCACAAGTTTTGACCCTTCCAGAATAAAAGTATAAGGTCCTGGCAAAAGCCGTTTCATGGTTTTATATGCATAATTTGAAATTTTGGCATAATGGCTTATATTTTTGAGCCCTGAACAGATAAAACTAAATGGCTTGCTTTTATTTCGCTGTTTTAACTGGTAAATCTTCTCAATAGCCCTTTTGTTCATAATATCACAGCCTATTCCATAAAAGGTATCTGTTGGATAGGCAATTATTCCACCTTTTTTGAGCGTTTCAACGGTTTTTGTGATGAGACGCGCCTGCGGATTTTTTGAATTTATTTTAATAAGCATAATTATATCTCAAAGTTAAACAACCTTCTAAATCTTATAATACTTAATTGCCCAATTCTTTTATATTGTCAATGCAACAAATAGCAACAAATAAAAGATTGATAAAGGCAAATCCATTTGCTATTTCGATTCTATAATTTTAGGTAATATTTTAAGATTGTATAATAAACCATCTAAAATCGTAAAAATAGAAGAAAGGCGAAACTTATGATAAAAATACCACCCGAAGAAACTTTTTCTTTTGACGATGTTTTGATAATTCCGAACTATTCCGATGTGCTGCCGAAAGACGTTAATACCGCAACCATGTTGACAAGAAATATTGCGCTTAACACCCCGATTGTAAGCGCTGCCATGGATACAGTAACGGAAGCACATACAGCCATTAGCATGGCCCGTGAGGGCGGCATGGGTTTTATACACCGCAACATGAGTATCGAAAGCCAGGTTTTGGAAGTTAACAAGGTTAAAAAATCTGAAAGCGGCATGATTATTAATCCGATCACAATCCATCCTGACCGGTTAATACATGAAGTGCTGGATCTGATGGAAAAATATCGCATTTCCGGAATTCCGGTTACAAGAGGAGACAAACTGGTCGGTATTGTGACCAACAGGGACCTGCGATTTGAAACAAACATGCAGAAGAAAGTCTCTGAAGTTATGACAAGCGAAAATCTTGTAACGGTTAAAGAAGGAATTACTCTGGAAGAATCCAAGAAACTTCTTCATAAACACAGGATTGAAAAGCTTCTTGTTGTTGATAAAAATGGCCGGCTCAAGGGGATGATAACAATAAAAGACATTGAAAAAATAAAAAAATATCCAAACTCCTGTAAAGACAATATGGGACGGCTCAGGGTCGGAGCGGCAATCGGAGTCGGTCCGGACATGGAGGAACGAGCGCAGGCCCTTCTCAAAGCAGAGGCAGATGTTATATTAATAGACACGTCTCATGGACATACAAAAAATGTTATTGATGCGGTAAAAACATTAAAAGGCGAGTTCAAAAGCATTGAACTGATTGCCGGTAATGTCAGCACGGCAAAAGGTGCTGAAGATCTTGTTAAGGCAGGTGTTGACGGAGTGAAAATCGGAATCGGACCTGGGTCCATATGCACTACGCGTATCATTGCCGGCATAGGCGTACCCCAGTTAACCGCAATAATTAATTGCAGGTCGATATCCAGCAAAACCGGCGTTCCTTTAATCGCTGATGGAGGCATCAGGTTTTCCGGAGATATTACAAAGGCTATAGGCGCCGGAGCCCATACGGTAATGATAGGCGGGCTTTTTGCCGGCACAGAGGAAAGCCCCGGCGAATTAATTCTTTTTCAGGGCCGCAGATACAAGGTATACAGGGGCATGGGCTCAATAGAGGCAATGAAAAAGGGCAGCAAGGACAGGTATTACCATGATGAACCGACCGAGGACGATAAGCTGGTTCCGGAAGGCATTGTCGGACGTGTTCCATATAAAGGTTCTCTCACAGCTAATATCTTTCAGCTTGTTGGAGGATTGAAGGCTGGCATGGGGTATGTTGGGTGCCGAACCCTGGGAGAACTCAGAGAAAAAGCTCGCTTCATAAAGATAAGCGCGGCAGGCATGCGCGAAAGCCATGTTCATGATGTAATAATTACCAAAGAGGCCCCGAATTATCAGCTTGATTAATCTGAACTGTAACCGTTCAGAGGTTCAGAGGTTCAAACCCTGAACCTTAAAACCCAGACCGACCAAATGTCCAATTTTTATCAGATTCGTTATTAATAAAGGGCTTGAAGACCATATAAAAATCATTTTTAACAAGGTCTGAAATGACAAATCCTGTATCAGATTTTATCCACCTGCATGTTCACACGCAATACAGCCTTCTTGACGGCGCCATAAAGATTGATGCCCTCTTAGAAAGGGCATCCAATTTTGACATGGATTCTGTGGCCATTACAGATCATGGCACCATGTTTGGAATTATTGAATTTTATGAAAAAGCTGTAAAGGCTGGAATAAAACCGATAATAGGGTGCGAATGTTATGTGGCTCCGCGAACCATTAACGATAAAACTCCGTTTGATCATAAAGGGCTTTCCCATCTTGTCATTTTAGCCGAGAATATCGAAGGTTACCGCAATTTGTGCAAACTGGCTACCATTGCACAGCTTGAAGGTTTTTATCATAAACCCCGTATAGATAAAGATATGCTAAAAAAACACAGCAAGGGGCTTATCGGCCTTTCAGCATGTATGCATGGTGAAATTCCCAATCTGATTATTGAAAACACCGTTGATAAGGCTGACGAAGTTACGCGCAGCTACCTTGAAATCTTTGGAGAGGACAACTTTTTTCTTGAAGTTCAAAGCAACGGGATCGCAACGCAGGAAAAAGTCAACCAGTCTCTTCTTGATATGAGCAAAAGGCTTTCAGTCCCTCTTGTAGCTACTAATGACTGCCATTACCTGGATAAAGAGGATGTTCCTGCGCATGAAGCGCTTTTGTGCATACAGACAGGAAAAACCATTCATGACCCAAATCGTTTCAGATTTGCGACCGACCAGCTCTATTTTAAATCAAAAGAGGAAATGCTCTTATCTTTTTCCCTTTACCCTGGAGCCCTTAACAACAGTGTTGACATTGCAAAAAGGTGTAATGTTGAATTTGATCTTTTGTCAAAATCGAGCAGCATATATCATTTTCCGAAATTTGGTCTTTCTTCTGATTCTTCTTCCGGACGGACTGCGTCTGAAGTTTTCGAGCAAAAGGTTAGACAGGGATACGCACGCATATTACAGCGTATAAAAACAAAACATCCTGATATTGATGAGAAAATTTATAATGAGCGTCTTGATTATGAAATTTCCATCATAAAGGATATGGAGTTTTCGAGTTATTTCCTGATTGTTGCCGATTTTATACATTATGCTAAAGAAAATAATATTCCGGTGGGACCAGGAAGAGGATCCGCAGCCGGAAGTCTTGTCGCCTATAGCCTGGGAATTACAGAACTGGATCCCATAGAGCACGGTCTTATTTTTGAACGCTTCCTTAATCCTGACAGAAAAAGCATGCCGGATATTGATGTTGATTTCTGCATAAATGGCAGGGAAGAAATTTTTAAATACATAGTGGACAAATACGGTGGCGGCGATTATGTCGCCCAAATAATAACATTTGGAAAGCTCAAAACCAGAGCCGTTATACGTGATGTCGGCCGTGCCCTTGGAATACCGTTGCGCGAGGTGGATCAAATAGCCAAGATGGTGCCTGATGTATTGAATATAAGCCTTGATGAAGCGCTTAAACAGGAACCAAAGATTAAGCAACTTGCGGAAAAGAATCCAGAAGTGGCGGATCTCATAAAGATATGCCGTGTTTTAGAAGGTCTGCCCAGGCACGCGTCAACACATGCCGCAGGTGTTGTTATAGCAGACAAACCTCTTGTGGAGTATTTGCCGTTATGCAGAGGTAAAAAGGGAGAGGTGGTAACTCAGTTTGATATGAAGTGTGTTGAGAAAATCGGGCTGGTAAAATTTGATCTCTTAGGCCTACGCAACCTTACCGTTATCGCCGATACCCTTTCCCTTATTGCCGCGCGTGGCAGCGTTCCTCCGGATTTTGCAAACCTTGATCTTAAAGATCCTGATACTTATAGACTTTTAGCATCAGGCGACACAACCGGAGTGTTTCAGCTTGAAAGTTCAGGCATGAGAGATCTGCTTGTGAGACTGCAGCCGGAATGCTTTGACGATATTACAGCACTTGTTGCTCTTTACCGTCCCGGACCGCTTAACAGCGGAATGGTGGATGATTTTATTGAAAGAAAGCATGGAAGAAAATCTGTTAAATATACTATTCCTGAACTGGAACCCATTTTAAAAGAAACTCACGGGGTTATTGTATATCAGGAGCAGGTTATGAAAATTGCGGGGGTGCTGGCAAGCTATTCCATGTCGGAAGCCGATGATTTACGCAAAGCAATGGGAAAAAAAATACCGGCGATTATGGCCAGGCACACTCTGCGTTTTATACAGGGAGCAAAAGAAAACGGCATCGCTTCAGACAAGGCAAAAAAAATATTTGAGCTTATAGAAAAATTCGGCGGATATGGATTTAACAAATCTCACAGTGCTGCATATGCTCTTATTGCATTTCGGACAGCTTTTCTTAAAACCCACTTTCCCGTGGAGTTTATGGCTTCATTGCTTACAAGTGAAATTCATTCAATCGACGGCGTGGTAAAATATATTGCTGAATGCCGAAGTCACGCGATAGATATACTTCCTCCCGACATAAATGAAAGCAGCAAGGAATTTACCACAGTCGGTTCAAAGATAAGATTCGGGCTTATAGCAGTTAAAAATGTAGGAGAGGGGGCTATTGAATCCATAATTGATGCCAGAAAAAACGGAAGATTTTCTTCCCTTTATGATTTTTGCGAACGTGTGGTTTTGCAGAAGGTTAATAAAAGAGTCATCGAAAGCCTTATAAAATGCGGGGCATTTGATTCCACCGGCGCCAATCGCAGCCGGATGATGGAATCACTGGAAGACATTCTTGATTATGGCCAAAGAGTGCAAAAGGAAAAATCAGGCCTACAGACAAGCCTGTTTGATGTTGGCGAAAGTGAGTTGCGACCGCCTATGCCGGCGATTGACGAGTGGGATGATAAACAGATTTTAGCTTTTGAGAAAGAGTCGCTTGGTTTTTATATAACAGGGCATCCTTTAACCAGGTATGAGGTTCTGCTTGATAAGTTCACCAATGCAAACTCTATTTCAATAAAGGAAAAAAATGATGGTGAAATGGTCAGGATCGGAGGGATTATAAGAAACACCAAGACAACTCCGACAAAAAAAGGAGATTTAATGGCGTTTGTAACAATAGAGGACCTGCTTGGTTCCATTGAAGTTACGGTCTTTCCTCCGGTTTATAAAGAAACACACGATTTTTTAGTAGATGACAACCCAGTTATTCTCCAGGGAAGAGTGCAAAAGGATGAAAACTCGGTAAAAATACTGGTCGATTCTCTCATTCCTATTAATAAGGCTGAAGAAACCTGGACTGCAAGCATCCACTTTAATCTGGATATAACGAAGATCGAAAGAAAGAAGCTTGCCGTGCTTTATGATATCATTAACAAACATCACGGATTATGCCTGGCTTACATCCATCTGCGTAATCCTGATAAAACAGAGACAATAATTGCCTTGCCTGACACCATGAAACTTAAGGCCGGTTCGGCATTAACAAATGAAGTCAACAGGTTTTTTGGTTATAATGTTGTGGAAACGGTTTGCAAAGAAATTACCGCTTCCCAACATCCGAATAATTTTAGAAACAACGGCAAAAGAAAGAGGTAGCCGTTCACGGAACATTGAAATTAGAAAATAGAAATTGGAAATTTGGCCTTCATGCTTTGCATTGTTCTTCCCAATTTCCATTTTCATCTCTTCATAATGGTCAGGAAGAACTATGGACTCTCAAGATCATAAAATCGGCGGTAACGGCAATATGAATGTATATGCCATATTATTGGCAGGCGGAACAGGCACACGTTTGTGGCCTGTATCAAGAGAATTATATCCCAAGCAGCTTGTAAAGTTTATCGGCAATGATTCTCTTGTGCAAAGCACTGTAAAAAGATTGTCCTCTGTTATAGATACGGAAAACATCAGAATTGTTTGCGGTCAGGAACATTTTCACGAAATCACGCGGCACGTGGCGGAAACAGACATGCAGGCTAAAGGGAAAATAATCTGTGAACCTTGCGGCCGAAACACCGGGCCGGCAATTCTTCTTGGAGTGCTGAATATTCTGAAAACCGATTCAGATGCAATATTATCTGTTTTTCCGGCAGATCATGTAATCAGGGATGTTAAAAAGTTTCATAAGAGCATTAAAACTGCCATAAAGCTTGCCGACATGGGACATATTGTCACTTACGGTATTAAACCCGATTGCCCTGAAACAGGTTATGGATATATTGAGGGAGCTGAAGAGTTATTCGGCAATGCATTAACCATAAAGAGGTTTGTTGAAAAGCCTGATAAATCCTTTGCAGAAAAGTATATCGAGTCCGGCAATTTTTACTGGAACAGCGGAATGTTTACCTTTAAAGCTTCTGTTATCATTGAAGAGTTTAAACGCTTTCATCCAGAACTTTTCAAAAGTATGAAGAAGCTGGTTTTCAGAGAAAAAGCCATTACCATAGATGAATACGAACAAATTCCGGATATTGCTTTTGATCGCGCTATAATGGAAAAAACCGATAAAGGGGTTGTTTTGCCGTCCGATTTTGGGTGGAGCGATATCGGCTCATGGAAATCTCTTTATGACTTTCTTCCAAAGGATGAAAACAACAATGTTATTGATGGAGATGTAATTGCAAAGGATACGAAAAACTGTTTCATAATGGGGCGCGAAAGACTGATTGCAACCAATTATCTTAATAATATGGTGGTTGTTGAAACACCTGATTCTGTATTTATTTCAAATATTGATAACAGCAGAGATGTCAAGTCTATTGTGACGCAGCTCAAGGAAAGGGGCAGAAAGGAATATCATGAGCATAAGACGCTGTATCATCCATGGGGAGTTTTGACTTTATTGGAGCAAAGGGATGATTTTACAGTATCCAAATTGATCGTATATCCTGGTTCAATGTTGCATGTTAAAGTTGACGCGTCAGCAACAAAGAATCTGCTTATAATAAAAGGCCGCGCGAACATTAAATCAGATAAACAAACAAGGTCGCTTGAAAAAGGGGAAGCAATTCTTATTTCTGATAAGGACACCGTTGAAGTGAGCAACCCAGAAAGCAGGCCGCTTTATATTATTCAGGTGCAGATGATTTATGATTGTTGATTGTCGATTGATGATTGTCGATTGAAAAGATAGACTCGCCTGAGCAAGCCAACAAAATGACGAAGAGCATTGAGTATAGCTCGCAGGTGGCGGGCAGGGCGAAGCGATTCCAACAATCATCAATAAACAATCATAAATCATCAATCCAAAGAGGTTTAATCAAAATGAAAGTACCATTACTTGATCTTAAAAGCCAGTATAAAACCATTAAAGATGATGTCTTGAAGGTTGTTGAAGAAATCTTTGAGAGCCAGTATTTTATTTTAGGGCCTCGTGTTGAGGCGCTCGAAAAGGAAATTGCCGGCTATTGCCGCACGCGTCATGCAACAGGTGTTTCATCAGGCACAGATGCTTTGCTTATTTCACTTATGGCTGCTGATATTGGGCATAATGATAAGGTAATAACAACTCCATATACCTTTTTTGCGACAGCCGGCGCAATAGCCCGTACGGGCGCCATTCCGATTTTTGTTGATATTGATCAAGACACCTATAATATCTCTCCTGAATGCATTGACAGGGCTATGGCTGATATGAGTGAGGAAGAGCGGGCCAGTGTTAAGGCAATAATGCCGGTTCATCTTTACGGCCAGTGTGCGGACATGCAGAACATTTTAAAGATAGCCCGTAAATATAATCTGATTGTTATTGAGGATGCAGCACAGGCCATTGGAGCTGAACATAATGGAATGCGGGCAGGGGCTATGGGTGATTTTGGATGTTTTTCCTTTTTTCCTTCAAAAAATCTTGGAGCTTTCGGCGATGGAGGAATTGTAACCACAAATTCCGAAGCCTTGCATGATAAATTGCGGATACTTCGGGTTCACGGGGGACGACCAAAGTATTATCATAAAATGATCGGCGGTAATTTCAGGCTGGATGCGTTGCAGGCGGCAATTGTTTCCTTAAAGCTTTTGCACCTTGACAAGTGGACAAAGGCACGTCAGGAAAATGCAGGCAGATACAGAAAGCTTTTTGCCGATGCGGATATAGGCGATATGGTTGGGCTGCCGATTGAAAAGGAAAACCGGCATATATATAATCAGTTTGTAATAAGCATTAAGGAAAAGAGGGATGAGCTTCGCCTGTTTTTAAATGATGCGAAAATAGGAACAGAGATTTACTACCCGGTGCCGCTGCATCTCCAGGAATGTTTTTCATGTCTGGATTATAAAAAAGGCGATTTTCCTGCGGCTGAATATGCGGCTTCACATACACTTGCCATCCCAATATACCCCGAACTTTCGGATGATCAGCAAGACTATGTAGTGGAAAAGATAAAAGAGTTTGTAAGGCTTTAGGCGCTGGATTTACTATGTTTGTGCGTATATAAGCCGTGAGGGTGAGAATGGATATGCTGATGCAGATGCGCCTCTTTGTCTGAAACAATCCTTTTGTTTTCCATCGTATATATTGAATCGGTTATTTCAAAAAGAAAATCGATTTCATGTGAAATTAATATAAAGGAAAGATCAAGATTAGATAGTATGCTGATAAGCTTTGCCTTTGTTTTATCGTCAAGGCCGGCGGTCGGCTCATCCAGAAGAAGGATTTCAGGCTCCATTGCAAGGATTGTGGCAAGGGAGACAAGCCTTTTTTCCCCTCCGGACAGTTTATAGGTAACTCTGTCTTCAAACCCTGCCAGATCAAGTGATTTTAGAGTCATTTTTGCGGTGTCGATAGCCTCATTTCTGCTCATACCCAGGTTTAATGGCCCAAAAGCAACATCCTCAAGAACCGTGGGGCTGAATAGCTGGTCGTCGGCATCCTGAAAAAGCAGGCCGATTTTCCGGCGCACTTCATCAAATTCTTTTTCTTTTGTTACAGGTTTACCGAATATTTCTATACTGCCGGAAGTATGCTTGAGAAGCCCCATTATAATGTGAAACAAGGTGGTTTTGCCGCTTCCGTTAGGCCCCATCAACCCAATCCGGTCGTAACGAAAAAACTTCAGGTCGAGTTTATCGAGTATGAGCGAGCTGCCGGGGTAGCCGAAGGATATATCTTGAAGATTGACAATCAGGTTGTTTGTGTCCATTCCAGTATTCCAAGTATCAGGATAATGCCTGTTATCAGAATAAATGCAATTATATCCGCCCTGCTGATCGAAAAGCTGCTCAGGCTGTAAAGCTTCCCCCTGAAGCCGCGGCAAATCATGGCATTGTGAACACGCTGCGACCGGTCAAAACCCCTTACCAGAAGCATTCCAACCAGATAAGCGTAGCTTCTATAAGTATGCAGATCCGTCTTTGGTTTAAACCCTCTAATTTTCATGGAATTAACCAGGCGGGTATATTCTTTATACATTACATGGAGATACCTGTATGTAAAGAAGAAAAGATGCACAAGTTTTTTGGGCATACCCAATTGATGCATGGCATGGCCTATAGTAAATATCGGAGTTGATACAGCCAGCGTAATCAGCATCAGCATGATGGAATTCGATTTAATGGTTATTCTAAAAGCAAACAGTACGCCCTCACGTGTTCCGGTCAGGGGGCCGATTGAAAAGAGATGCTCACCGGCAAATGTAAAGGGCAGAAAAAGCCACAGGAAAACAAGGAGGGTGTTTACGGGAATCAGCCGTTTGAATACTTCTTTTATCCGTATTCCGGCAGAAAACAGTATAATAATGCCCACGGCAAGGGCTGCAATTAAAACCACAAGCTGGTTTGACACGGTTGCTGAAACGGAAAAAAGAATGGCTATAACAATCTTGACGCGAGGATCAAGACGATAAATAAAGGAATTGTTGCCTGATATT
>JASEIZ010000002.1 GCA_030017395.1 Desulfobacterales bacterium
AAAAGAGAAAGCAAAGGTTGCTGCCGAGGAAATCCAGATTGGGTCATTAAATGATATGACTGGCGCAACCTCGGATGTTGGCAAGGACTATGCCTTAGGAATTGCCGAAGCTGTTCATTATATTAATGAAAGTGGCGGAATAAACGGGAAACTGATCAAGCTGCACCAGTTTGATTATGGTTATCGTATCCCTGAAGCACTCACAAAGTATAACCTGTTTAAGCAATTGAAATGCGTTGCTATTCTTGGATGGGGTACAGGGGACACAGAGGCGTTGGCCCCTACTGTTGCCAGAGACAAGATCCCTTATGTATCGGGTTCTTACTCCGGGCATCTGTGTGATACCGCAAAGACACAGTATAACCTTTTCTTTGCAACAGATTATTCAACCCAGGTGCGAGGATTAATAACTGCCTGGTTTGACAAAAAATGGCAGAAACACCCTGATTATGGCAAGCGAAAGCCCAGAATTGCCGCCTGCTATATGTTTGCTTCGGCTTTTAGCAGCGCATCGATCAAGGCATACAAAAATCAGGCAGAGCTGCTTGGATTTGACATTGGTCCGGATCAGGATGTATCCCTTTTTGCCATTGACACAAAGAGCCAGATCCTTGCCCTGAAAGAATTCAAGCCGGATGTGATTTTGCACACAAATACGGTTATGTCTGTTGCCGCTACCATGCGTGATGCATATGCGCTGAAATTAGGAGCGGATCATATCATCAAAAACTGGGGCTATGACGAGAACCTTCCGAAGCTGGCAGGAGCTGCAGCAGAGGGAGCAATAGGATGCGCTCCATGGGCTTTTTTCGGCCAGGATGTTCCTTTAATGAACAAGGTTGTAGAGTATGCTGAAAAATATAACCCGGGGATTCCGCTTGAAAAAAGAACCATCCACACGGTGCAGGCTTGGGCAAGCGTATTAGGGCTTGCAGAGGCTTTAAAACGTGCGGATAAAGCCGGCGGTTTAAGCGGTGAATCTATTTTGAAAAACGGTTTTGAAACCATGGTTAACTATGAAATCGGGTTAGGCATAGCGCCTGTAACTTTTAAGCCAAAAGACCACAGGCCGCAAAGCCAGGCAAAGATTTATGAGTGGAAAGACGGCAAGTTCACCCTCATTGCCGAAGTGGACCTGAAAAAGAGATGGCCGGATAAGTGGGAGAATGAGTGGTTAGGATGGTAACATTATCGACAGGTTTTTAAGGGAGGTCTTAAGGTTTTGTCTCAGGATGAAATGATCTTAAAGATCAATAATATTGAAGTTAAATACCATGAAGTAATACTGGTTATAAAGGGCGTCTCCATCGAGGTTCCCAAAGGAGGTATTGTCGCCCTCCTTGGCGCCAACGGAGCCGGCAAGAGCACTACCTTGAAGGCTGTTTCAGGATTGTTGAAACATGAGGACGGCAAGGTTACAGATGGTTCTATTGAATTTATGGGGGAACGCATTGACAGGAGACGTGCTGAGAAAATCGCCAAAATGGGAATAGTCCAGGTAATTGAAGGACGCAGAGTATTTGAACATCTTACGGTTGAACAGAACCTGAAGGTAGGCGCCCACATGAAAAAGAAGGGTGGGAGATCCATCAAGGAAGGACTGGAGATGGTGTATAACTATTTTCCCAGACTTAAGGAGAAGCGAAACGAAACCGCCGGATTTATCAGCGGTGGAGAACAACAGATGACGGTTGTAGGACGAGCCTTGATGACCAGTCCCAAGCTGATCCTTTTAGATGAGCCTTCCATGGGTCTTGCACCTCTTCTTATACATGAAATTTTCAAAATTATTTCACGGCTTAATCAAGAGGAAAAAATTTCGATCCTTCTGGTGGAACAAAATGCCAAACTGGCCTTAAATGTTGCTCCTTATGCCTATGTAATGGAGAACGGCAGAATAGTCATGAATGATTCAGCGGAAAAGCTTCGACAGAATCCTGATATAAAGGACTTCTACCTTGGCATGAAGGATCACGGTGGCAGAAAAAGCTTTCGTGATATTAAGCATTATAAGCGAAGGAAAAGATGGCTTACATAGATTGGAGGCTAAAAAATGCGTAATAAATTAATTATATTAATATGTTGTAGTTTTATTTTTATTGCCGCTTTCTTGCCGGCTTGTACTAATGAAACAAAAGCTCCCGGGCCGACTGAGCAGAATTTTAAGGCTCCTACAGTTACACTGAAATCTGTAGAAGTGGTCCATTACTGGGGATGGTGGTATTTTTCGAGCAAAGTTGCGCCAACCAAGGGGACTGCCGGTGACTACGGAGCACCTCTTGATCTTGCCTTTATATTCGACATTCAAAATCCGAATTCCTATCCTATTTTAATGGATAGTTTAAAATTTACGGTTGCTTTTGAGGAGTTTGATCTTAACTCGCTCAGCTCCACGGAAACTCAGTGGATACCTGCCGGAAAGACAAACCAGTTAAGAGTTCATGGAATGTTTGATGGAAGGCAGTCTTTGCTGAGTCTGCTTGTTACAGGCGGGTTCAAGCTTCAGGAAAAGGGAGTGGCAGCTTTTGATCAACTTGAAAAGTGGTGGGTTGGAGTTCCTGAATTTGCCTTTCCGATCAGTGTGAAGGAAGGATCCGCTGTTTTCAAGGCGGACAATTTGACCAAGGTTGCTGCCTTTAGCGGCAAATTCCCAAAATAGTTAACCTGTTAAAATCTGTTTTTAACCACAGAGTTCACAGAGAAAATTTCGTTTGATTATCTCTCTCTGTGTTCTCTGTGGTAATTTTTTTAGCGAAAGAGATTGGTTTCTTATGGGACTTTATGATTTTACAATTTATGATCTGATCAGCCGCAATGTCGTCTGTTTTGGCGACAGGTTGGCCTGGTTTGAGGTTGATGACAACAGAACGCTGACATTTGCCGAATTTAAAAAAAGTGTAGACAGGCTTGCATGCGGTTTGCAGGAAGCCAGTGTTCAAAAAATGGACCGCATAGCAGTTTTAGGGAAAAACAGTCTTGAGTATTTTCTCTTGTATGGAGCTGCTGCTGCAACAGGGGCAATCGTGTTGCCTATTAACTGGAGACTGTCTGCTGATGAAGTGTGTTTTAATCTGAATGATTGTGAGCCGACTGTTATTTTTGTTGACAAGGAATATCAGGAATTAATCAAAAAAACAAAAAAAGATCTACCCTCAATTCAGAAATATTATAACCTCAAACCAGATGGCGGCGCTTTTCTCGACTTTAAATCCCTGATGAATAATAAGGGCGATTTCAAACAAATAGATATTTCATCAGATGACGGGTTTGTCATTATTCATACTGCGGCCGTAGATGGAAAGCCCAGAGGAGCCTTATTAAGTCATAACAATCTGTTATGCTCAAATCTTCATTTAAATTATACTTTAAATTTAACGCATAAAGATGTGCATTTAAATTTGTTGCCTCTTTTCCATGTAGGCGGTCTTTTCATGGCGATAAGCAGTTTTCATGCAGGTGCCTTAAATATAAACATGAGTAAATTTGACGCTGAAAAGGCAGTAGAAATTATTGACGATAAAAAAGCTACCGTACTGTTTGATTTTGCGCCTATACTTTCCTCGATTCTTGAACAGCATGAAAAAACAGGGAGAAATATAAAAAGCCTGAAAAAAATACTCGGGATAGATACTCCTGAAACCATAGAAAAATATCAGAAAACAACTGGCGGCATCTTTTACTGTCTGTATGGGCAGACAGAAACATCCTTTTTGGCAACTCTTGGACCATACAATAATAAACCAGGTTCAGCAGGGAAAATGCTGCATCTGGCCGGGGTAAGAATAATGGATAATTATGATAATCCTCTGCCGACAGGTCAAACCGGTGAAATTACTTTAAAAGGCCCCGCAGTCTTCAAGGGCTATTGGAATCTTCCCAGGGTAAATGAACATGTCTTTCGTGAAGGGTATCATCACACAGGAGATATGGGTCGTTTTGATGAAGATGGTTTTTTATGGTATATGGGTCGAACACCAGACAAGGAGCTTATTAAGCCCGGAGGTGAAAACGTCTATCCTTATGAAGTGGAAAAGGTAATTCTCCAGCATCCGGACGTTGAGAATGTGGTTGTTTTCGGAGTGCCTGATCCCAAATGGAAAGAAGGAATAAAAGCTGTCTGCGTGTTAAAAAAAGGCAAGACCCTTGACCGGCAGGATCTTATCAGCTTTGTGGGCAAGCGCATAGCAAGTTACAAAAAGCCTCAATATGTTGAATTTGTGTCGGATCTGCCTGTACTTGAGGATGGATCGTTAGACAGAGCCAAAATAAAAAAGCTGTATGGAGGCCTGCGGGAGTAAAAAGATGATTAGAACAGAAATATCACTTTTTCTAAAGAATGTTCCATGTGAATTAGGGAAACTATCATTGTTGCTTGCAAAGGACGGGATCAATATTGATGCCCTCACCATACAGGATGCGTCGAGTTATGTGAAGGAACTTTTTCAGGCAAGAGGAAAATCATTAAAGAGAATCGCTTCGGTTGCGAGCTATAACTCGATGAGAAAGGACTCGGCCCAGTTTGCGCTTATACGTTTTTTAGTTGACCAGACAGACAAAGCAATAGACCTGTTATCAAAAAACGAGTATCTTTTTGATATTATGCCGGTGATTGCAGTTGAACTCGAAAACGTCCCTGGCGCTCTTGCCAGGATGGCCGTGAAATTAGGAGAAGAGGGAATTAATATCAACTATGTTTACGGCTCAGTCTCATCTCCGGAAGCAAAATGCCTTTTTGTGTTCTGCCCGGAAGATATAGACTTGGCAGCTAAGGTATTTAAGGAATAAAGAGCAGCCTAAAACCCTATATGTTTTCGTCCTTTCCTTCTATGACAAATCTACCCGAATGCCGGAACGTATTGGACCTATTGAGGATGCTTTTAAGCGAATAGAAAATATTCGCTAAGTCCCCCCCCCAGGGCGAACCTTAAAACCCAACATCATTCTCTAAAAAGCTGAAATATTCCGTACTGTTTAAAATGATATGATCCAGTACGGTTATGCCCATAATTTCCCCGGCCTGCCGTAATCGCTGTGTCGTTTCAATGTCTTGCTCCGATGGGTTTAGCGCACCGACTGGATGATTGTGTGCCAAGATTACGGCCGATGCACGATCAATGAGCGGATCGGCAAACACCTCCCGCGGGTGCACATGGCTTCTGTCAACAAGACCGATGGAAACAACCCGGATATTGATAATCTCATTTGCACCATTAACCGAGGCGCAGAGAAAATGTTCTTGCTTACGGTTTACGTAATGCCTGATATGCGGGACCAAATCGGCGGGGGTTTCAATGCGAATTCCTTCCGGGCGGATGCGGCGGCGGGAAAACTCAATGGCAGCCAGAATCAGGGCAGCCTTGGCGTTGCCGATGCCGTCAAACTTTTTAAGATCGTCGACCGATAATTTTGCCCCCTTCTCGTCAATTACAGGGATCATTTTTTTTGGCAAGAGTGATGGCATCGTGCCTGCGAGAACCTTTGCCTATAAGTACGGCAATCAACTCATGGTCTGTGAGAGCAATGGCCCCACGCTCAATGAGCTTTTCTCGCGGCCGGTCATGTTCCGGCAAATTTTTGATATTCTTTTTTGCCATAATACTTTACGCTACTGCTTGCAAACCATGATGAATAACTGTTAATGCCATAGTGTCAAAAATTGCCCCCGGATCAATATATTTGGGATCAATAAGCTCTTCATACCGGTCCCGCTCTTCATATGCGCTCTGTATCGAATAATTTACCTGACCAGCATAGGTTTTTTCAAGATAATAGATATCTTCCTTATGGGCGGCGATTGTGGACTGGATTTCCTCATCATGCATTTTTTCTTCGGTTACTTCCTTAATGTACAGGGCCTCTTCGTCCGTGATTTGAAATTCTTTACTGATTTTCTCTATCATGTCCTGTATCGAGACTTTTTTAGAAGGCGGCCCGCCACCGCCTTTTCGCCCTTTTTTCAGTTTAATTTTGCCGGAAATGGCCACTTCCCCTTTATACTGCACACTGGCCTTGACCACACTTGTCTGCCGTATCTTCTTCATAAGTTCTGAAACCGACCCCTGTTTGATGAGCTGCGGGCCAACATATTCAGCAAAAGCGGCGAAGATTCCGATATGTTCGGGGTAGGTAAAAAAACAGGTCAGAAAGTGATAACTTTTTACAAACCGGGCCAGCAGATAGACAAATTTTTTCCGGTTATCAAGCTTGGCAATCCTATCCTGAAATCTCTTGCGTAAACCATTCACCGTAAACTGCAGTTGCGCGTCATTACCCACTGCAATGAGCTGCACTACTTTTACGGCATTTTCAGGGCTGAAAAGCCTGCTCTTTATTATCTCGTCGTAATAGTTGACACATTGCTGCTCATCAGGTTCATAGCTTTCAAAAGGAGTGCCTTTGCGGTACTTATTAAAGGCATTCAAAATTGCATGGGCATTGTTGGTAAAATCGACAACCACAACAGTATCTTTATTGTCATGACACCTATTCAGGCGGGATACGGTTTGCACGGCATTACGATTGACCACCGCCTTATCGAGGAACATTCCGGCCAGCATAGGCTGGTCAAAACCGGTCAGGAACTTACTTGCTACCACCATCAGTCGATAATCTTCCCCCTCAAAGCGGTCTTCAATAAGCTCGCCGGGCAACAAACCGTTAACCTGGAATTCAGTAATGGATTGATTGGTTTCGTAGTGGATAAAGTCGGAAAAAGCATACAACACCTTATAGTCAGCGCCTTTCCGCTCTTTAAGTTTATCCTTAATAATCTGAAAATATCGCAAGCCTGCCAGCCTGGAGCTGGTAACGATCATTGCCTTGGCCCGGCCGTCAATCAACGGTTTAATCTTTTCCTCAAATATGCGGAGCATAACTTCGGCTTTATACTGGATAAGTCCCTCGTCTTGAAAGGCAACATTTTTCAAGGCCTTGCTCACCACTCCGGCGGGATAGAGCTTTTCTTCATCATCAGCAGGAATTATGGCGCAATGCAGGTTATAAAGGGTTTTATAGGAAATAATGCTGGTGGCCACATCCACAATGTATCCTTCCTGGATTGCCTCGGCCTCGGAGTAGGTATCAAATGGCTCGCCAAATAGTTGCACGGTGGCAGGCGACGGGGTGGCAGTAAAGGCGACAAAGAGCTGATTGGCATCGTGGGCGCGGATAATTTTGGCGATTTCCTCTTCCGGGTCGGTTTCGACGTCGGCTGTATCGCTGTCCGGTTCATTCGGATTGCGGAAAGGCACCCTGATGGCAACCCCCATTTTCCCTTCCTGGGAGCGATGGGCCTCATCGATTAAAAATGCTACCCGAAGCTTTTTCAAATCAGGGTCATGTTCGATTTCATCTAAAATCCATTTGAATTTTTGCTGGGTACTGACCACGATAGAACGGCCGGTTTCTAAATATTGTTTCAGATTGATTGCTTTTTTTTGCATAGCCGACCACGCCCTGCAAGTGGACAAAATTATCAAATTCATCCCGGATATTTTTATCAAGCGACTTCCTATCTGTAAGCACAAACAACATATCAAGCATCTTCTCGTTGGTGCCGAGTTTGTACAAACTATGAAAGCGATCCGCCAGCCAACAGATGGAAAGGGTTTTGCCGGAGCCTGCGGAATGGGCGATTAGGTATTTCTTCCCAATATCAGCGTGCGCCGTAAAATGGCTCAGGGCATCCTGTGTCACCTTGTGCACCATCCGGGATTGATGATAGCGGGGGAAAATGGTGTATGCAGGTCTTTCCTGTTTGTCTCGTTCGGCCTCTTTTTGTGGGACGTAAATCAGAAAAAAGGACAGAGCTTCAAGGATCGTCTCTTTGGCCAGCACATCACGGTAAAGGAATTCAACCGGATATTCCTTTTCATTTTCAGTCTTATTCTCAAGGCCGGTGTTATGCCAGCGAAAATTCTTTTCTGCTTTTGGATCTGTGGCCACCATAACGTCGGAGGTGTCTGCCGCGATGTGGAGAAAGGGGAGCTGAAATATTCTATCGCTGTGATCACGTTCGGCATATTGCTTCACAGCATCATGCACGGTCTGGTTTTTCTCATGCTTCAACTCCATGGTCATAATGGGGAGACCGTTAAGAAAGATGCCGAAATCGGGCCGTTTGCCTCCCTTGATGACCAGTTCGGGGATAAAGGTGATTCTGTTCTCAAGGTAGTGCAGATTGGCAACGCTCTCGCTGGAACGGGGTTTTGGAAAATAGAGTTTAAACTCCAACCCCCGCACGGCAAGACCATGCCGGATGATCAACCACAGGGGGGAAATCCGCAGTTCATCCTTCAGGGCTTTGAAGATTTCATACCTGGAGTCGGTTCCGTAATCCGTTTCCAGGCTTTCAAAAGTCTTTTTTTGGGTTGCCTTGAGAAAGGCGATCAGATGGTCCTCGGCAAAATAATATTCCGTGTCAATGATCTCATCCTGCTCAAGCACGGCATACTGGTGCTCGCGGATGAGATAGTCCGCAATATGACGTTGGAATTTCTTTTCCGGGCCTTCAAACATAGTGTTACCGCGAATGAGATCGGGGTCTTGCCCTGGTACGAGAAACGTCTTATTCGGAAGTTTTCTTCCTCAGAGACATTGCTTTCCGGCTGATCTGCTCAATACTCAAATCTTCATCCAACTCTTGACGCCATTTTGTGTAGTCGAATGGTTCCCTCTGGATAAGGGCGATAAATCGCTCAGCTTCAACATTCCCAAGATGTTGTGTTAAAAGTTGAATTCCTTTTGTCTTGATCTCGGTGTCAGTTATCATGATAGCACCTCTTTAATAAAACCAATTGGATCTGTAATTCGAATGCCTTGAATATGTATAGCCCTTTTTAAAATTTCATCATCTGTGGTCAGGAAGTAATCCGCTCCTGCCGTGATAGCACAAGCTATATGCAAGGAATCCATTTTCTTGATTCCGTGTTGATTGACTCGGGTTGCGATAGCTACTAATTTTTCATCTTCTTCTATGTCTGTTTTAGAATACACCCGCCATTTCGTAATTTGTTCACGCCTCTCCTGAAACGGGTTCCTGCTGTTTTCATAATCCAGCATATATGACCAAATCAGTTGGTATGAGCCGGACCGTATATCTTCCTGTATGCTCAGCTTGGCCTCTGTCTCAAGTTTAATCCGCAGTTGCTTCTGATCGTCAAAAAGTCGATTAAAACAGCAGTTGTCAAGATATATTTTCATTGTATATCCTATACCTTATTTTTCCATCCTTGTAAATTATAAGCGGGGTACTGGTTTGCCTGGCAATTTCCCGCGCCTTTGCCCCTGCCCGCAGCAAGGCCGCTTCAACCCTGGCAAGGTCGGGGTCTTGAACCGCAATAGCATGCGCTAACTCCGTAACTTGCTGCGGGGTTAGCGAGCGAATATGAAAATGGCTAATTTCCTTACGGTCGAAGATTCCCTGTCGCTTGCTACAGGGAATCTTCAATTGTCTTTTTTGTTGTGGCCATTAGTTTTTTTTCCGCTTTTTGCTCTTCACTCATAATTTATCCTGCATATCGTCCTCTGTTATCCGTCGCTTACCAGTGACACATTCGTGAATCAGGGATTTGCGATATTGTTGCAGGGTTGAGATTTGAGAAGTTATAATCCCTTCTATCTTAGAAATTTCATCTGTTTTTTTATCCAAAAAAGTAACGATATTACTTTGTTCAGCAACAGGTGGGCGGACATAATAAATTTTTTCGAGTTTTTCGGCCGTCAGATGGGCAATTGTTATACGACTAACAATTGCATCAATATAACCAACATGTTTCATGAAAAATAACCAGTAATAAAGGAATGTTGTACGATCTTTCTTGCGTGCGCGTACTCTGTTTATAGCATTTTGAATAAAGCAAGCTGATAATTCGTTTTTCCAAATAGAAGTCCTTCCAACATCCCCTCCCTCACTTACAAGTAAATCATCATATTCCAATTTTAATCTTTTTTTCTCATCCGGTGAAAACCACATCTTTTGGACATCTGATAAGTCCGCATTATCCCACTTGATATTGGCTGATCGCAAATAGAATTCTTCCGTTTCTTTGTTGTCTTTTTGGTGGGATTGCAACATTTTGCCCAAAGTAATCTGAAAATCTCTTTTTATTTGCCGAAATTCCCAATGCTTCGGAATCTTCCCAAGCCACTCCACCCCGGAATCCTTCAACTCCACCGAATCATCCAGGCCACGGGTGACGGCCTTGTGGATAATCGACTTGCGCAAAGCATCCAGGATTTCAAGCTGTTTCTGTTTGGCTTCTATGGCTTTATCAATGACAGCGCAGGTTTTGTCAAGGTAGGCGGCGATTCGCTGTTGAACTTGAGTATCTGGTAAAAATATTCTGGTATAATTTATAAATCGTGACGAAACACGTTTTTGACCAGCCGCCCCTGTCATGTTGACCTCAGCATAATGCCTGTAAAGAGAATTATATGTGTAATAGTAGAGAAATTTACCATCAACCGTATACCTTGGTCTTAATACATGAAATTCTGTGCTCCCGAAAGCATATCGGACAGGTAGTTTTCCAACGTAAGCTCCTTTCCCGTTTTCCATACATGGAGTAATCTTTGCGAAAATTACATCACCAGCCTCAAAATTTGTAAGCCCACTTGTAATAAGGCTATATTCTTCGACATTATCTGAAAAGATCTCTCCTTTTTCAGATACTTTATCCATTGGTATAACGGAGCAAAGCTCTTTCTTGTTAGGAGTACCATTTGAAAAATTTGGAGATAAGCGCGTAATGTCTTTAATACGATAGGTCTTCCACCGTGAGGGCACTTCTCCTAACCATACTGCATCAGAATTCTGCATTTCTTGATAAATGTGGTTCACTTATTAATCTCCAACCCAACCAACATTTTCTCCGCCTCTTTCTCCAACGCCCAAAATTCCGTTAATAGTTCATCCGCAGGCTTTGGCGGCTGGTATTGATAAAAATACTTATTGGGCAGGATTTCATAACCGAGCTGGGGGCTGTCCTGCCAGCGGATAATGGGTTTAGCGATCTCACGTTTGAGAAACTCCTCGATATCCTCGCCGTATCGGATATATTCATTGTCCGAAACATAATGACGGTGGGTGAATTCAGCCGCAACTTCCAGCCCTTTAATAAAGGCATTGATTGCCTTGTTCCTCTCTTTGGCTGACTCAAGGTTTTCCGTCAGTTTGGCAATTTCACCGGCAAAGGCCTCCTGCACCTCGTTTTCAAATATTTTCACGAAGTTTTCTTCCGGGCCTAGGGTAAAACTGATTTCCCGGTCAACTGTTTCGTGCTTTAAACGGATGCGGAAATCAAGGTCAGACTCATAAAATTGCTGTTCTTTCTTGATGTTGGCCGGTGTAAAGGCCCTGGCATACGGCTCGGTAAGCCAGGCGGGCTGGTCATTTTCATCGGTCTGCCAGAAGACAACACTCACCTTATGAAAGGCAAAATCCTTGTTTTTGAATATTTTGACAAGGTCATTCTGCTGATCATCCGTCCCGTTGCTCCGGTACAGCTCTACAATCCGCCGCCGATGCCGGTCCGGAATACGGTTTCTCTTGTTGCCGAATGATTTTGGCTCTTTATCAAACTGCTTTCTTGCGTCAATGATCCGTACCTGTGCTTTACGCGAAACCGGTTTGTTGTTGGTCAACAGCCAGATATAGGTGTAAATGCCGGTATTATAAAACAACTGGTCGGGCAGCATGACAATGGCATCGAGCCAGTCATTTTCAAGAATCCAGCGGCGGATCTCGCTCTCGCCGGAACCACAGTCGCCATTCGACAGGGGCGAACCATTAAAGATAATGGCAATATGGCTGCCGCCTTGGCTGACAGGCTTCATCTTGGCAAGCATGGTTTGCAGGAAAAGCAGTGCCCCGTCATTTGTGCGCGGCATGCCGGCACGATAACGGCTGGATTGATATTTTTTAGCTTCTTTTTCATAACCGTCTTTACCGCCCCAGGTGACACCAAAAGGAGGATTGCTGAGCATGTAATCAAATTTGTGTTCAGGCCCGGCAAGCTGGTCTCCCGGCTCCCGGCTTTGTTCGGAATTGGGAATCAGTGAATTGCCGTAACAAATCTCGGCCTGCTTATCGTCTTTGATCAGCATATCCGATTGACAGATGGCATAGTTTCCTGGTTGGAGTTCGTGGCCGTGGACGGTGACAAACCGCTCCACATCTTCCTTTTCCTTATCGGTCGCAGCCTTGTCCAGCAGATGTTCCTTGGCAATGGACAGCATACCGCCGGTGCCGCAGGCTGGATCATAAATAGAAAGATGCTTTTGCGGCAATGGAATATCAAGCAACTCCACCATCAGCCGGATAACCTCACGGGGGGTAAAGTGCTCTCCGGCCTCCTCGCCGCTCTGCTCTGAAAAGCGCCGTAACAGCTCTTCATAGATATAGCCCATTTCAAGATTGGATAGATGATCCGGCCCTAACTTTTCATTTGCGTACTGCCGTAAAA
This sequence comes from Desulfobacterales bacterium, assembly GCA_030017395.1. GTDB lineage: Bacteria > Desulfobacterota > Desulfobacteria > Desulfobacterales > ETH-SRB1 > Desulfaltia. The sequence continues at coordinate 12,465 of JASEIZ010000002.1, forward strand.
TCGGGGCAAGACGGGCATTTTTTACCATGCGGCCAACAACGGCCCGATAATCAAAATGGTCAATAATATCCTGAATGTTCTCGGAAAAACCTTTGATATAGTCACGGAAATTCTTTTCCATCAAGGTCGGGTCTTCCTTGCAGATAGCTGCAAGCGTCCAATTGGTCTTATTGGAGAATGGGGATTTCTTTGGGTTCAGTTCGAGTTTTTTAACCAGGGTTGCAAGGGCTTCTTCTTTTATGTTCGGACGCTTTTTCAGAATTTCAGACGCCTGTTTTTCCCGCCATGAGATCAACACACACTCCAACCGCCGAATAACAATGATCGGCAAAATAACACTTTGATACTCATAGGCCTTGAATTTACCCCGCAACCGTTCCGCCGATTTCCATATCTCATTGGTAAGATTATTCAGCTTGTCTTTGTTCAATACAGTTTTCATCAATTATTTCTGCTTTATCCTTTCAATTTACATCCATGCATCAACAAACTCATGAAAGAAAACTTTTAACCTATGGACGTTTCCATAGCTCTCACAAGTTTAATAGTTGAGTGCGTCTCCTATCTTCCAATTACTCCTTTAATTCCACATAGATAGGAGTTCCAAGCCAAACATTTTTATAGAATCTTCCATCCCCGCGTAACAGCTTTTTGGCAAAGAATTTTATTCTGTTAACAGGTGCTTTGTCTTCGATTAACCCCTCTTCAATTGCTGCAATAGCCTTCTGGTTGCCAGGTGTGAAAGTGGAGAAAGTTGAAATTCCTGGGGATGTGCATCTGATCGCTCGCTTTTTTACAAGTGCCGAAACTAAATATGGTGAAAGCGAGTATGAAGTGGTGACTGAAGAATTTCCATTACCGACACAATTTCTCATTGACCCACCGAGCCCAAAACCTGTGCTGTTTGTTGCTCCAGTGAAATAAATTAATTCATCGAATTCATCATATGGCCCCCATTTTACATATGCTTCGTCGCAAACATAGTCTTTAGGAAAATCTATTGTCCCTGTTTTATTTGCCAAATACTCTTCAATAATCATTACTTTCTTTGCCAAAGTAACCGCGTTCGTTTCCGATTGAAACTCGGCTTTTAAAAAGCCTAAATTAATACCGAGATTAGCTGTAATTTTATTGAGGCGTTTTGATGGAATTTGTTCGAATAACATCTCCACCTTCGCTCCTGATATGTAGATAAAGTATTTCATTGTTTTCAGAATTTAACGCCGGCGGATGAGCTGAGGGGCCTGGAAACGCTCATCGAAAGCCTATTTTAACGCCTCGAAATATCGCCAAATGATACCTTACAAAAACGCCGCGGCTTTTCCCGGTCCCTCTCCAGCGTGTTGTTCGATGCTTGCATCATCTTGGCGGTGGGTTATCAATTTTAAAATAAGTCATTCCTTGATGAACTCGTAAAAAGTCTCTAAATCGTCATGCCGGACTTGATCCGGCATCCAGAACGCATTGAATTTACTGGATTCCGGCTTTCGCCGGAATGACGGAAAAGAGAACTTTTCGACTTTTTACGAGATCATCATTCCTTGAATTGGCACACCATTTTTCTCATACCGACCGAATCCCCATACATCAGCTCGTTCCATAAGTACCTGCCATAATAAGAGTCCAAAGCACATCCCAGCCGCCTCTTCACTGCTACAGCAAGCTGTCTCATAGATTGGATGAAAGACAGTTCTGCTCCAATCTGAGCCTGGCATCCAGCTTGAGGTGTGAATTTCATTCCCCTCAATCATCTGATTTAATTCTTCGTGAATAGCTTCAAGCTCATCTCGGCTTAAACGGTTAATCCATGTGCGATACTCTGATTCATGTGGAATGTAATTTACATATGATTGGGAATCGACAGAGTATAACATGATGTGCCTCCTTATAAAATGGGATTGAGTCTTGCGGAATCATCAGTCACATCATCCCAAATGGTCAACTTTGCAAGTTGATACTGACGAAATTAAAAATATAGCGCTTGTAAGTACCGGTTACATCAGTCTCTTTGTTGAATTTGTATTTCTGTCTCTATTATCTTTGTGATCTCTTCGGCAGACATTTTTATCACTTCTTTTCCAGAAATTTTGAGTTTAAATTCGGACCTGTCTGAGACTCTTTTGATTTTATCATAAATCCAAGCAGCTATAATGCTGGCAGCAACCCCAGATCCAAAAGAAAGAATTCCAACGGCGATAGATTCATATCCAAGATCTCTTCTTTCTATTTGAGATATGCGAATCAGCTTTACACCATTAGGCAAATCGTCATATGCCAAAATCAATGGCAGAAATGTCGTCTCAATTTTAATTTCCATATCGATATCCGTCATCGAACCATTAAGTCTAAAGATTAAATTCAATGATATTAGCTATTATTGGATTAAATTTTGATTTGTTTTGCATGGTAACATATCATAATTATTTGTGAAAAATCAAGATAATCATAAAAAACCACGAAAACTGCTGGATCAGGTGCGAGATGGCATGCGTTTGAACCGGAACAGAGAGTGCCATTCCCCGTATCTTGTCGAAGTGTATACGGGGTTATAGGGAGTTTTAATTGGAACTGGTCAAAACAATACACGAACGGGATTTAAAAATACGATATAATGTATAAGGGAGTATAGAGGGTCTATATTTGTTGTTCTTGAGAAAAAAACAAGGAAGTAGGGGTGTCTATTGGATTAAAATCACGATCATTTCAGACCTGTCTCCACAACAGCTTTCTTGGTTTTTTATTCTGTGCGCTTTGTGGTAAAAAAACTCAAATTATAACCGTTCTCAGGGGCTGCGCTTGTCCTTTAAAATGTGGTTTGAGATAACTATCCTCTGTATTTCCGAAGTGCCCTCGTAAATTGTAAAAACGCGTGCGTCTCTGTAGAATCGCTCAACCGGATATTCCTTTATATAGCCGTATCCGCCGTGTATTTGAAGCGCTTTTGCGGTAACGCGGTTTACCATTTCAGAGGCAAAAAGTTTTGCCATAGAAGCCTGGGCTGTGTATTTTTTGCCTCCGTCCTTCATTGCTGCAGCGGAAAACATGAGTTGCCTTGCGGCCTCTATCTCAGTGGCCATATCTGCAATCATCCATCGCAGTCCCTGGAATTTGGAAATCGGCTGGCCGAACTGCTCCCTTTCTTTTGAATATTGCACTGCTGCATCTAAAGCAGCCTGAGCTACGCCGACAGACTGGGCGGCAATTCCTATGCGTCCGCCGTCAATGCCTGTCATAGCTATCCTAAAACCTTCTCCTTCTTTGCCAAGCATGTCTTTAGCGGGTACGCGGCAATTTTCAAATATAATATCTGTTGTATCAGAGGCGCACAGCCCCATTTTGTTTTCCGTGTTGCCTACGATTAACCCGGGGGTTTCCTTTTTTACCAGAAATGCGCTTATACCCTTGTGCTGTTTACTTGCATCGGTAACCGCCGTAACAATGACAACTCCGGAATGCTTGCCGGAAGTAATAAAACGTTTTGTTCCGTTTAAAATATAAAAATCACCGTCACGCACGGCCTTTGTTTTCTGACCGGCAGGATCAGAACCTGCATTTGGTTCGGTAAGTGCAAAAGCGCCTATTATTTTACCGGCTGCAAGCGGTTTTAAAAATCTTTCTTTCTGGTCTTTGGTTCCGAATTTATATATGCTTTCACAGACAATGGAGTTTTGCACAGACATCACAACTGCTGTTGATGCGCATGAATAGGCTATTTCTGAAAGGGCCAACACATAAGCTACGGTGTCTGTGCCTGCACCGTTATACTCGGGAGGTATCATCATTCCCATGAGTCCCAGCTCTCCCATCTGCTTCAGGTTTTCAGCAGGAAACTCTTTGGTCTGGTCACGCTTCATAGCTGTAGGGCGTACAATATTTCTTGAAAAGTCCCTGACCATGGCCTGGATCATTAGTTGATCTTCTGTAAGTTGAAATGACATGGAATTTTCGCCTTTCTCGTAAAAAATATAATTTACAACAGATCACACACAGATAACTATTTGTAATTACTCAACCACCGATCTACGCTGATTATCACGGATGTTTTTTTATAATTCTGTAACCGTTCACAGTTCAAGGTTCAGGGGTTAATTGCTTTGCGATGTTCTTCATCTGTGTAAATCTGTGGCTGAATAGTTACAATTATTTTAAATTGCAAAATTTCCTCTGTGATCTCCGTGAGCTCTGTGGTGCACAACCGATTTTAATTCAAAATTCAATATTTAAAATTAACAATTCATTTTTACTGCCCGTAGATAACAACTATAAGCTCTGCATCTTTCTTCCCGATATTTCTTAACATATGTTTTATTCCAGAGTTAAAGTGGAGTGAATCGTTTTTGCTTAGCGTGTTGACATTGTCTCCGACTATAACTTCGATTTTACCTGACAGCACATAGACAAACTCTTCCCCCTCATGCTGATATTCCACTCCCTTATGATTCTGCATTGCGTCAATAATAACCCGAAAAGCTTTCAGATGTTTATTTTCAGCGCCTGGTGTCAGAGTCGTATAAGCATAATTATCCGTTCGTTTGCTATATGCCTTTATCCGTTTTTTTAATTTATCTTCCTGCTCCTTTAATAAAAGCCCTGAATCGATCTGTAAAGTTCTTGCGATCCGAAGAATAGTGCCGACAGGGGGAATCATCTTGCCGGCTTCCAGCTTCTTGAGGTAATCGACGGAACATCCGGTTTCATTGGCAACAAAATCAAGAGTAATCTTTTTTGCCGTCCGGGCCTTCTTTATTTTTTTCCCTATTGGAATAACCGTATCAGCCTTTTTTGTTGGCATAATATCTCCTTATTTATATTCGTAGAAGCCCCGTCCTGTTTTTCTGCCAAGCCATCCTGCTTCAACATATTTTCTAAGCAGGGGGCAGGGACGGTATTTTGAATCTTTAAATCCATTATAAAGTGTTTCCATTATGGCAAGACATGTGTCCAGTCCAATAAGATCGGCCAGAGTCAGAGGCCCCATTGGATGATTCATCCCAAGTTTCATTACAGTGTCGATATCCTCCCTTGTTCCAACCCCATGATACAGACAGAAGACAGCCTCGTTAATCATCGGCATGAGGATTCTATTGGCAATAAAACCTGGATAATCATTCGACTCGGCCGGGGTTTTGCCGAATTTTTCAGCCAGATTCCAGGTTGTTTTAAATGTTTCTTCAGAAGTTGCCAGCCCACGTATGATTTCAACCAGCTTCATAATCGGCACGGGATTCATAAAATGCATGCCTATTATTTTTCCCGGCCGTTTTGTCTGCGCAGCAATCCTGCCTATGGGAATGGAGGATGTATTGGTTGCGAGTATAACATCGGGCGCACAGATTTTATCCAGGTTTTGAAAAATCTGAAACTTAAGCAATTCATTTTCAGTGGCAGCCTCAACAACAAAGTCGGCTGTTTCCATTTCCTTTAATTCTACGCAGGTCTTAATGCGTCCTAAAACAGCTTCCTTTTCATCGACGGTCATTCGCCCTTTGTCAACATTCCGGTTTAAAATTTTTGTAATAGTCGCAAGCCCGCGATCAATAAATTCTGTTTTAATGTCATTCATAATAACATTAAAACCATTCATCGCAGCGACCTGAGCAATGCCGCCCCCCATTTGACCCGCGCCTATAACGCCGATGGTTTTAATATTCATAACGAACTCCTTTATCTATTAACAATCATTGCTACGGCTTCTCCACCGCCAAGGCAGAGAGAAATAAGCCCGGTGTTTTTATTCTGTTTTATCATTTCATGCAGCAGGGTTACAAGCAAGCGGCAGCCGCTTGCGCCGATGGGGTGACCCAATGCAACGCTGCCGCCATTTACATTGACAACGCCGGGATCAAGCTCAAGTTCGTTCAATATCGCCACCGTGGAACCGCTGAACGCTTCGTTTATTTCGTAAAGGTCAATATTGTTTTTATCAATGCCTTCTTTTCCCAGGCATTTTGGAATTGCCCATATGGGAGCCACCAGAACATATTTCATGTCAATACCAAAAGATGCCTGGGCGCCTATTGTCGCAATTATTTCACATCCAAGCTCTTTTGCCCTGTCTTTTGACATTACGACAACTGCTGCTGCTCCGTCGCTTATAATCGATGCGTTTCCGGCTGTGCCGACACCATCTTTTTTAAAAGCGCCTTTCATCTTTGACAGCGATTCATAACTGGTTTCTCTGGGGCATTCATCCTGGCTAAAAATGACGGGATCACCCTTTCGCTGTGGAATCTCCACAGGAACAATTTCGTCTTTGAATCTGCCGGAATTTATAGAAGCAATGGTTCTTTGATACGACTGGGCAGCGTATATATCCTGGTCTTCACGGCTGATATTATATTTTTCCGAACAAAGTTCATTTGAAATTCCCATATGAAAATCGTTCACAATATCCCAAAGACCGTCATGAACCATGTGATCCTGTAGAATGCCGGGGCCCATGCGATACCCTGACCGGGCTTTTTCAAGATAATACGGAGCCATGCTCATGTTTTCCATCCCACCAGCAACCACAACATCCGCATCGCCTGTCTGAATCGCCTGAGCTGCAAGCATTACGGATTTTAAGGCAGAACCGCAGACCTTGTTGACTGTAAAACATTCCACTTCCCACGGCATGCCCGCCTGAAACGCTGCCTGCCTGGCAGGATTCTGGCCGTAGCCGCATGGAAGAACCATCCCCATGATAACCTCATTAACTTCATCTTTTTTAATTCCGGCTCTCTTGACAGCCTCTTCAATAACAATAGCGCCGAGTTTTGTCGCTCCAATACCGCACAAGGAGCCGTTAAAGCTGCCCAATGGAGTGCGCACAGCGCTTACAATGACTGCTTCTTTCATAGGTTTTTTCTCCTTTATTTCACATATTTCTTCTGTACTGCCCCCCGACATTATACAATGCCTGGGTTATCTGCCCAAGGCTGCATACCCTGACAGCGTTCATCAGTTCATCAAACATATTTTCACCGGACAGAGCTGTTTTTTGAAGACGTTTGAGCGCTGCCGGAGCCTTTTTGCTGTTGCGTTTTTTAAATCCCGCAAGACGCGCAAGCTGTGATTCCTTTTCCTGTTTAGTCGCTCTGGACAGCTCAACGCAGGAAGTTAATTCTTCCAGACCGGAATCCTTTTCCCGGAATGTGTTAACACCGATTATCGGAAGTTCTCCGCTATGCTTCAACATTTCATAGTAAACCGACTCGTCTTGAATTTTGCTTCTCTGGTAGCCTGTTTCCATTGCGCCAAGCACCCCTCCCCTCTTGGTAATACGGTCAAACTCAGCAAGAACAGCATCTTCGACCAGTTTTGTCAGCTCTTCCACTATAAAGCTGCCCTGGCTCGTGTTTTCATTCTTGGACAGACCCCATTCTCTGTTGATAATAAGCTGGATGGCAAGAGCCCGCCTGACCGACTCGCTGCTCGGGGTGGTAATTGCTTCATCAAAGGCGTTAGTATGGAGGCTGTTGCAGTTATCGTAAATAGCGCAGAGAGCCTGGAGAGTTGTTCTGATATCGTTAAACTGGATATCCTGGCTGTGCAGGGATCGGCCTGATGTCTGGATGTGGTATTTCAGCATCTGTGATCGTTCTGATGCGCCGTATTTTTCCCTCATGGCAATCGACCAGATCCGCCTTGCCACCCTGCCGATTACCGTATATTCGGGATCCATTCCATTTGAAAAAAAGAATGACAGGTTTGGGGCGAAATTGTCAATCGGCATCCCTCTGGACAGGTAATACTCAACATATATAAATCCGTTGGCAAGTGTTAACGCAAGCTGTGTGATAGGATTTGAACCTGCTTCTGCAATATGATAGCCGGATATGGAAACAGAATAGAAATTTTTAACATTGTTTTTTATGAAGAATTCCTGGATATCTCCCATCATTTTCAGGGCGAATTCTATGGACAATATGCAGGTGTTCTGTCCCTGGTCTTCCTTTAAAATATCGGCTTGCACTGTTCCGCGGATGCTGGACAACACATCAACGCGAATTTTATCCATTTGCTTCTTTGTCGGGTTCTCCCCTTTTTCAGCTTTGAATTTATCGACCTGCTGGTCTATGGCTGCATTTAAAAACATGGCGAGAATAATTGGAGCAGGCCCGTTAATAGTCATTGAAACAGATGTATTCGGCGCGCACAGATCAAAGCCTTTATATAGTGTTTTTACATCGTCTAAAGTGCAGATGCTTACGCCGGAATTGCCTACTTTGCCATAAATATCAGGGCGCCTGTCAGGATCGTATCCGTATAATGTGACAGAATCAAAAGCAGTTGACAAACGCTTTGCCTTGTAATCGGCGGACAAAAGCTTGAATCTTGTGTTAGTTCTGGATGGGTCGCCTTCTCCGGCAAACATGCGTGTCGGTTCTTCGTCTGTTCGCTTAAGAGGGAATACACCGGCGGTATACGGGAAACGGCCCGGCACATTTTCCTCCCTGAGCCATGAATATATTTCTCCGGGATCTTTGAATTTCGGCAGGGCGATTTTAGGTATCTTTGTATGGGCTAAAGAATCAAAAAACAGGGGAACCCTGAACTCACGGTTGCGGACATGATATACAAATTCATCTTTGCCGTAAGTTTTTTTTATGTTTTCCCATTCGTTCATGTGTGTTACCGTGTCTTTATCCAGATTCTTTTTAGCTTTTGCAATTTCTTTCTTAAGGCGGGAAACAAGCATTGAGGTTTCCTGATCCGGCTTATCGGCGGATATCTTCTTTAATGTTTCTTCCAGATGCCAGACCTTTCTCAAAGTATCTGCCTGCTCAATTGTCTTACTTTGATACATTCTGACCGTATCGGCGATTTCCGACAGATAGCGTATCCGCTCAATCGGGATAATAATAGTTTTGGAGCTTGATGTTTTTGTTTCGGGTTTTTTGAGACCGGAATTGAATTTTATGCCGGTTTTGTCGGCTATTGTTTTAAGAATTGAACAATAAAGGGCTGTTACTCCATCATCATTGAACCTGGAAGCTATTGTTCCGAAAACCGGCATATCTTCCGGCAATTTATCCCATGCATTCCGGTTGCGCTGCAATTGCTTGCGAACGTCACGCACAGCATCTTCACCGCCCATTTTTTCATATTTATTAACAACAACAAGATCGGCATAATCGAGCATATCAATTTTTTCTAACTGAGAAGCCGAACCAAACTCACTGGTCATTACATATATGGAGACATCGACAAGATCGGTAATTTTTGAATCTCCCTGTCCTATGCCCGCTGTTTCCACTATTATAAGGTCAAAACCGGCTGCTTTTACAACATCGATGGATTCAGGCAGGGCATCCGGGATTTCTGCGTTTGATCGGCGGGTGGCAAAGGAACGCATATAAACCCTTGGGTCGCTGATGGCGTTCATGCGTATTCTATCTCCTAAAAGAGACCCTCCGGTTTTCCTGCGCGAAGGATCGCAGCTTAAAATCGCCACCCGTACTTTTGTCAGGTCATGCAGAATGCGAAGAACAAGTTCGTCTGTCAAAGATGATTTTCCGGACCCGCCGGTTCCTGTAATGCCGATTACAGCTGTTTTGTGCCTATCCGCATTTTTTGCGAGCCATGATTTTAACTCTGTAAACTGCCTGTTCCCCACGGGTTTTGCCTGTTCAATGGATGTAATCAGGTTTGCAATCATTACTGCGTTGTCGGAAGACAGCTTGCTAAGTTCAAAGTTATCCTTGACTATCGAAAAATCAACATTTTTGACCATATGGTTAACCATACCCTGAAGGCCCATAGATGCCCCGTCTTCAGGAGAATATATTTTAGTGACACCATATGCTTCAAGCTCTTTGATTTCTTCCGGCACTATTACGCCGCCGCCCCCGCCAAAAACCTTGATATGCGAAGACTTTTTTTCTTTTAAAAGATCCACCATATATTTGAAGTATTCCACATGACCGCCCTGATAACTTGAAACAGCTATTCCCTGCACATCTTCTGCGATCGCTGCATCAACAACATCGCTGGCAGATATGTTATGCCCAAGATGTACGACTTCGACTCCCGTGTTCTGGAGTATCCTGCGTATTATGTTTATTGATGCGTCATGACCATCAAAAAGCGATGTGGCGGTTATCATTCTTATATTATGTTTGGGCCTGTATGCTTTAACTTCAGCGGTCATGCTTCCTCCTGTGCTTTGGATACAGGTTCTGTTTTTTGCGTAAATAGTCCAAGGATAAATTTTGTTTGAAGCTTAATATAATCTTCAATGCTGTAATGGTTTGCAAGAAACCAGCGCCGGAAAGTCCACATGTGCCCTAAAACAGAGATATTGTGAGCGACAAGTTCAATTGAGCGTTCATCTATATACGGCAATTTTTTGGAAGAGATAAGGCTTCCTAATACTTTTATAAAAAGACCGGTGATGCGGAGTTCGTTTTCAAGAACCTTTTTTTGCCACTGGGACGGCAGTGATCGTGTTTCCTGATATATAAGGAGGATAAAATCACTCATTCTGTGACAAACCATGAAATATTCACGGATTACCTCTGCCAGAACATTTTTTCCTCCTGTAGTTCTATCCACAGCATCGGACATGCCGCGTTCAACCTCGGCATGTATTGAATCGCATACAAGGTATAGAACATCCTCTTTGGACGCCACATATTCATATAATGAGCCGATGGACAGCCCCGCAGCCCTGGCTATCTGTCTGGTTGTGGTTTTGTGAAAACCATTTTCAATAAAAAGTTGCACAGCCGCATCTATAATCAAGCGTCGCCGACGCCTGACAAGATCAGGATTTTTGATATGAGTTGGAATATCATGTGATTTTTGTGGGTTATGCATAATGACAACCATTGTGATTGATAGAAACCCTTTCTGAACGATCGCTCATTAATTTTAATATCATGCGGATGATTTCTTTGTCAAGACGTAAGCGTTCACGGGTTTCTCCATTCATAACGCATGGGACAAAACCAGAACAAAGAGCGCTTTAAAATAAAAAATATCTTGTGTATGCCATGCGAAGAGTTTCTGATGAACCTGAAACCTGATAAACCGATCAGATTCATCTGATAATATAGCTTAACAATACCCACTTTGTTACATTTTCTGGTATTAAAAGCGGTGGTGTATGTGATCGTTGTTCCTTGCTATTTTTAATTTACAGGTCTATATATATTATCCAAAAAAGACTTTTCACCCGACCGGCGATATTGGATAGAAACAGCCGATAAACACATGAAGGCCCTAACGATGGCAGATAATTACAAAACCCCGTATGTTTAAAGATAAAGGCGGGGTTTTTCATTTTTTCAGATGTTATGAACGAAAAGAGCAAATTATGGCATTCACAGAAATAGAAATACACAAAATAAACAAATTTGTTGGCGCGTTATGTAAAAGAAGATCGCCCGAGCATATCAGAGACAAATTGCGATATGAATATAAAATAGAAAATCAGGACGTAATTCTTTTTGAAATCCGCCCTCGATGGAATGCTCCGAACGAACAAACCCGGTTGCCTTTTGCAAAACTTAAGTTTGTTAGGAACCAAAATATCTGGAAGTTATTCTGGCAAAGAGCTGATATGAAGTGGCACAAATACGGTCCATTTGAGTCGTCTCGAGATCTTGCTGAGTTGGTTGCAGAGATAGATGCAGATCCACACGGGTGTTTTTTTGGATAAGGAAATCATAACATAACAGCCAATCCGGTTGGTGTGCTGCCTCGTTTCACAACAACCGGTGACTTCCACGCTATAATACGACAGGAAAAACCGGATGATTTCTCTGACCCCATTGTTATTAAAGTTGCGTTTAAATGATTAACATGATATGTTAATATACTTTAAAACAAAAAAGCTGCAAAAAACTTGCAACAACGCAAGCGAGGCAGTTAAAAAGCTTGGTACAAAGACGGCACGGAAACTACAGCAGCGATTGATGGAGTTGAAAGCGGCTTCTTGTCTCGATGATATTTCCAGGGTGCCGCCTCCACGATGTCACCAACTGTCAGGGAATCGTGATGGGCAGCTCTCAGTCGATCTCGAACATCCATATCGCTTGCTGTTTATTCCAGCAAATAATCCGATACCTGTCACACAGGGCGGCGGGCTGGAATGGGCAAATGTTACCGAAATCGAAATTGTTGAGATCGCCGATACGCATTGAATGAGGGAGAAAAAATTATGTTGACGGCAAAAAAACGCTACGAGTTTGAGCCTGATTACGCGATTCCTCCGGGAGAAACGCTTAAAGAGGTTATGGAATCCCTGAATATGACTCAGAAAGAACTGGCTATTCGCACCGGTCTGACAGTCCAGTCGCTCAACCGCATTTTCAAAGGGGAGCAGCCAATTACATATGATACCGCCAATAAACTTGAACTGGCCACCAGTATTCGGGCACGCATGTGGAACAATCTGGAGTCTCAATACCAGGAACAGCTGGCAAAAATTAAGGAGTGTAAGCTGCTTGAGGCAGACCTTGACTGGTTGAAGACGATTCCTACACAAGAACTTATTCAGCGCAATGCGATTGAGCCTAAAAAAGACAGAGCGCTTCTTTTAAGGGAGATATTAAAATTTTATGGCGTTAGTAGTGTTGCCGCCTGGCGGGCTATATGGTTACAACCGGCAGTAGCGGCGCGGCGCTCACAGTGTTTTGAGACCTGCCCTGGTCCGGCATCCGCGTGGATCAGGCTTGGTGAAATTCAGGCGCATCAGCTTGATTGCCGGCAGTTTGACAAAAACAAATTCGCCAGGACCGTAAAAGCAATTCGTTTGCTGACTGTTAAAGATTCTAAAGAATTTGTTCCTGAAATGCTTTCACTGTGCGCAGAATCCGGGGTCGCCTTGTCCCTGGTTCCGGAAATGAAAAAAGTGCCGTGGCATGGCGCAACAAAATGGCTGTCCGCATCCAAGGCTATGATTCTGCTGAACCTTAGAGGCAAGATGGAGGATCAGTTCTGGTTTTCTTTTTTTCACGAAGCAGGTCATGTTCTTCATGACAGCAAAAAAGATCTCTATATCAACGACGGAAGCAGCGATGATCAGCGTGAGCATAAGGCAAACGAATTTGCCGCGGAAATACTCATACCGAGTGATCGAAACCCGGAAATTGCATCGTTGCGGGCAAAAGCGGATCTGATTAATCTTGCGGACAAGCTTAATATTTCTCAGGGAATTGTAGCAGGCCGGTTCCAGCGTCTGACCCAAAAATGGAACTATTACAACGGGCTTAAACGCAGATTTGAGTGGGTGGTAACCAATTAATAATGAGGTGTTGAATAGCGCTTACGGCGATATAGGATAGAAACAGCCGATAAGCACATGAAGGCCCTAACGACGGCAGATAATTACAAAACTCCATATCTCCCAAACAGGAGGATCAGGTGACCAATCATTTGATTACAAAAAATAAAGCCCCATTTCTTCATCGACATGAAGGATGGGGCTTTTTGCTTATGCAGGCCTGTACCTGAACCGCAAAAGCGAGCGCATTTACCGCTGCTGGCGTGGAAGCTTCAAACTATGAACTAAAAAAGGATTTATTATGTCTGATATTGTATCTGTAGAAATAATTGCCGGTAAAATACATCTGATTCGTGGAACAAAAGTAATGCTGGACAGAGATCTTGCAACTCTTTACGGTGTTGAAACAAAACGTTTAAAGGAACAGGTGCGAAGAAACATTGAAAGATTTCCGGAAGATTTTATGGTTGAACTCACAAAAGAGGAATTAAAAAATTGGAGGTCGCAAATTGCGACCTCCAATCAAGATATGATGAACTCGTAAAAAGTCCCGAAATCGTCATGCCGGACTTGATCCGGCATC
>JASEIZ010000300.1:0-217 GCA_030017395.1 Desulfobacterales bacterium
GGCTCATACAAACTGGAAATGGAGCGTTTTCAGCCTCCTGTCGTGATCGATAAACATACAATACGTTTTACTGCTAAAACCGTTCACTGGAAAAATCTTGGCATTGCAGGGGGTTTTTATATTCTTTGCAAGCATGCTTACGAAGACGAGGATTTCAATAAACTTAATTTTGAATTTTCTGTAGTTTCCGGTCGTTACAGGCTCGGAGAGATCAACG
>JASEIZ010000300.1:227-690 GCA_030017395.1 Desulfobacterales bacterium
GTGAAGACTGGTGGGCTATAAGCTCCAAAAGATCTAAGGGTACAGGGAACTTTCAAACAATGAAGTTCAAGTTTTTTGCTGAAAGGGAAAATGCATTCGAGTCATTTAAAAAGGGCATGATTGATCTTTTTCCCATATATACCGCCAGGATATGGGTTAATGAAACCAAAGGGGATGATTTTTTAAAAAACAGGATAGTAAAGCAAAAGATCTATAATTATAACCCGATCGGGTTTCAGGGATTTGCGATGAATATGAGAAGGCCGCCCTTTGATGATATTAGAGTCCGCAAGGCGATGGCGTTTCTTCTTGACAGAAGAAAAATGAACTCTGCCCTGATGTACGGCCAGTATTTTCTTCATAAGTCATATTTTGAAGATCTATATACAAAACAGAACCCATGTTCCAACCAATTGGCTGAGATGGACAAGGAAAAGGCCAGAAATCTTCTTGGGCAGGCTGG
>JASEIZ010000300.1:700-2244 GCA_030017395.1 Desulfobacterales bacterium
TGGAAGGTAAATTCAAAAACAGGGTTTTTGGAAAAAGATGGAGTAAGGTTTGCCTTTAAATTTTTAACCCGAAGCGCTTCTTCCGATAAGTTTCTTGCAATATATGCCGAAGACCTGAAAGATGTTGGGATAGAACTCGTCATTGATAAAAAGGACTGGGCTGCATGGGCAAAGGATATGGATGAGTATAATTTTCAGATGACATGGGCTGCGTGGGGTTCGGGTATTTTTAAAGATCCGGAGAGCATGTGGTCGTCAAAAGAGGCCGACAGGAAGGCGGGGAACAATATTACGGGCTTTAAAAACCCGGTGGTGGATAAGCTTATAGAAAAACAGAAATCTATTTTTAATATAACAAAGCGGAATGAAATATACCGGCAAATCGATCAGATTATTTATAATGCCTATCCGTATGTGCTTTTGTGGAATATCAATTATACAAGGCTTCTTTACTGGAATAAATTCGGGACGCCGGATACCGTTTTGTCCAAATACGGAAATGAAAGCAGCGCCTGCTGGTACTGGTGGCTTGATGAAGATTCAGAGGCCGATCTTCAGGATGCTGTAAAAAGCAAAGGGTTTTTGCCTCCCAAGGAATCTTTAATATATTTTGATGAAATATTTAAGTAAAGAAAATATAATTTACACCAATGTGCTGCGGTATCGAGATATTTAAATTTTGTCATTTCGAGGAGCATAAGCTACGAGAAATCTTAATGATTGAAGCCTGTTGAGATTTCTTCCAGCGGTCGAAATGACAGATAGGCATGGTTTTGCAAAGGTCTAATTATTTTTCGAAAAAGGAGTTGTTTTATGATAAAATTAGAAACCAGTATAGGAGATATCTTTCTGGAACTCGACGCTGAAAAAGCGCCCAAATCTGTCGCCAACTTTCTGGAATACGTTAATTCAGGGCATTATGATGGCACTATATTCCACAGGGTTATTAACGGGTTTATGATACAAGGCGGCGGCATGACCGATGACATGCGGGAAAAACCTGCCATGGAACCCATTGAAAACGAGGCCGGCAATGGACTGAAAAACGTGTCCTACTCGGTTGCCATGGCGCGCACCAATGAACCGCACAGCGCCACGTCCCAGTTTTTCATCAATGTTAAAAACAACGATTTTCTGGATCACACATCAAAAACCCTTCAGGGCTGGGGATATGCTGTATTTGGCAAAGTGGCAAAAGGTCACGGTGTAGTCAACAAGATCAAAGCTGTGCCTACCGGCAAAAAAGGATTTTGCGACAATGTACCACTTGAGCCGGTCACTATTATCAAGGCCGAAGTGGTCGAAGAAGCTTAGGCGAAAGAAATTGGGGCAAGTCTATTTTTTAATCATTATTAATGCGGTCTGGCATTTTTCGCGCTTGTATTCCTTTCACTCCCTTTGTTTTTCCTAAATTACAGAAAAATTGACATAGAACCGCTATCTATGTTTTAATATTGAAATTATATTTCACGCGATCCTGTTCATAATGTTGATGATCTCGTAAAAAGTCTTGAAATCGTCATGCCGGACTTGATCCGGCATCC
>JASEIZ010000301.1 GCA_030017395.1 Desulfobacterales bacterium
GTGAGATAACCCAAGTTTAACAGATAATTAAGGCAGAAAACCCTTGAACCTTAGAGTATTCAAGGGTTTTCACTTAAAGAGGCGAGAATAAAATGTAAAAATTGTAGTCACATAAATTCCGCTATGTAAAGGCCACTCTTCATCTTCTAACATTACCGGAATGTATACATGAACTTTAAATAATCCCCGAACGGTCAAAAGAATATTTCAACTTGCGCAGCTCGCTGATAGTCGGCAAGCGCAGATCAGCATTGATATTGAATGATTCCAGAATCAGCTTCAGGTCGTCAGAAGGCTTGGTCAGTCGATAGCGTCCGCCAGGTTGAAGGTCGGCCTGAAAGGCGGCCAGTGCCTTCTTGATTCTGTCAGCCGTAATTCCTGATTCCCAGCCGTCTTCATTCATGGTGCTTTTGCCCTGATGTTTCAGTACTCTGTATTGAATGAGCCGAATCATGGTCAGGGCGATGAAACATACCAAAAAGTGCGCATTGATATGATCAGGATTACTGACGTAAACCGGCCTGCCTTCAAGGTCACTTTTGGTGATACGGAATGAGTCCTCAATCCTTGATAAGCCGTGGTACTTGGCGATGATTTCCCGGTCGCTTTTATCGATCTCAGATGTCATGATGGTATAGTACCCCAATAAAGCCATGTATTCTTGTATTTTATCCATGTCAACGGAAAGATGGGTCTTGGTGTCCACAATTTCACCGGTTTCTTTGTCAATTTCCATTTTTTTAAGGAATTTCTCAATCTTCCGAGGCTTGTCCTTGAGTTTATCGGGAAAATTAATGACCGACTCCAGGTACTCTATAAACTTGGCATTTTCCTTGACCTCCCGGTCATAGTGTTTCTTGCTCCAATAGCAGATCAGTTTTTCTATGATTTCAACCTTTTCTCCATTCTCATCCTTTATCGTCCGCTTTCTGATCTTTGATTTCACCTTGAATGTCCGGTTTTCATTCCATTCATAGCCACTCTCGTCAAGTATCCATTCTTTTACACTCTTTGCGCTCTTTTTCGTGCTTTTGGCGAGGATGTAGCCGTTGCCTTCGGAAAGGATATGGGCGATGTTCTTGTCGCTGTTGAGACCGCCGTCAGCAACGATAATGACCTTCCCGAAATTGAGATTGTCAATGCTCTTTTTTAAGGCGGGACGCAATGTCGTCTGGTCTATGTTGTTCCCCGGGAACAACCGGTATGCAATGGGTATGCCGTTGTCATCTATGAAAAGCCCCATCTGCACAATCGGCTCCGACCTTTTCTCTTTGGAGGGACCTTTTTTCCGGAGACCTTCCCGGATAACAGCGCCAGTTTCGTCCAAAATGTCTTCGTCATTTTGTTCTATCTCAAAATAATAGTTCGTCACATCATAGAAACAAACTTCCGTATTCCGGCCGATAGTGTTTTTAATTTTGTAGTTCATCCGTGCCTGTATCGCGTCAGCTTTCTCGTTCAATGCATCCAGCGCCCGGTAAACCTCAATCAAGCTGTCTGATGAGGTAACGTCGAATGCGTACCCCTTCCGCCCATTGAAAGTTTCGAGTTTTGAGTCGGGATTCAATACCCGCCCAAACACCAACAGTTTTGCGAGCCCGTTCAGATCGTATTCAATTCTTGTCATGGATTTGTGTTTGTTGAGCACATCATAAATCCCAAGCGCGTCATAAAGTGCGTCAAGCAAAAAGTAACCTATATTCTTTGGGATACTGAAACAATCGTCCTCGTTTTCGAGGTCATATTCGATTTTGATCCGCCTGCGTACAGGTTTTCCCTCAATCAGGTCTGAGAGGCTTTCAATAATCGGTTTTCCATCCCTGAATGACTGTCGCAGCCGGCCAAGATAGTCCGGCTTTCCATCGTCATAACGTGACAGTGGACCAATATTGCGGACAAGCCGCCGTCTACATTTCGAATTGCCGCCTTCATTGACGCGATATGTCTCCATAACCCGAAGATAGTCTGTGCCATTGTTTTTGAAAAGTTCTATAAACATGTGCACCCCCGTAATATATTGTATATGTCTACTTAATAATACCATAAATACCCATCAAATGCAAGCAAAAAACCGCGATTTTCCGCGGTTTTTTGAAGGTTTTTTTCAAAATTTAAATCATTGTTCTGTTAAACTTGGGTTATAACATAACGTTTATACTAAAGCAAATGAGTTTACTGTGAGAAGAAAGTGTGAGATAACCCAAGTTTAACAGATAATTAAGGCAGAAAA
>JASEIZ010000302.1 GCA_030017395.1 Desulfobacterales bacterium
AGGAGAGTAAGCCCTTCGGGGGCAATTTTCACTATCTCGGTATCCAAAAAGGATTTTAAGTCAATATAGTCTGTTGTTATTAACCGATAAGGCGTGAAATCGTCTTTCAAGGGAAACATTTCCTGATATGTAAATTCTACCATTGCAGATTTCTCCTAATTGTAACAGTTCACGGTTGTCGGTTCACGGTTCACGGTTTTTTGAATCATTAATTTCATCTAAAAACCGGCTTTTTTTATTGTATTGACCCTTTCTGTAATTTACATAAGTCAAAAATAGAAAATGCTCGGCCCTTGTCATCGCGACATACATCAGTCGGCGTTCTTCATTAATTCCCATATCAGAATCAAATGATTTCCAGTGCGGCAAAAGACGTTCTTCACAGCCAACGACAAATACAGCCTTATATTCCAGCCCTTTGGCAGCATGGATCGTTGAGAGATTTACACCTTTTCTTTTGTTTTCATCTTCATCCTCTTTGTCCTCTTTAATAAGAGCCGCCTCTTCAAGGTAATGAACGATCGATTCCTTCTGGGAAGCCGAATAAACAAGCTGTTCAATGTTTTCCTCCCTTGACGTATAATCCATTGAACCGGCCATGGAATACTCTTTAATATAATCCATATAGTTTACAGCAGTCAAAACCTCTTTAATCGCATCATCGGGTTTCATGCCTTTAATCCTGTCAAGCAGGCCAATGACCTGGTTAAGAGAATTACATGTTCCGGAAGCCAGAAGCTTTTCGCCAAGAGCCTTGCGTGCAGCATCCTGAAAGCTCATATCGCCTGTTTTTATCTGAACGATCTTATTGACAGCCGCCGGACCGATCCCTCGTTTGGGAATATTCACAATCCGCTCAAAGGATGCATCATCTTTTTGAAAAACCGCCGCAGTAAGATAACAGTTTATATCCATAACCTCCTTGCGTTCAAAAAAACCCTTTCCGCCTAACATACGGTAAGGAATTCCAAGAGATCTAAATGCCTGTTCAAAGGAAAGGGAACAGAATTTAGTCCGGTATAAAACAGCTATTTTACTGTAAGCAAGACCCATTTCGCAAAGCGATCTAATCTTTCCGGCAACCCAATCAGCCTCTTTTTTTTCATCGAAAAAATCATAAATCTCAACCAGTCCGCCATGCTTGTCGGAAAAGCACTTTTTTTCCATTTTGTAGTCATTGTATCCGATCAGATCATTTGCCGTCCGAACAATCTCGTCTGCAGAACGATAGTTCTGTTCCAGCCTGAAAACCCTTGCCTCTTTGTACTTTTCAGGAAACGACAGGAAATGGTCCATGTTGCTTCCTCTAAATGAATAAATTGCCTGCCAGTCATCACCTACACAGAAGAGGTTGCCGTTTCTAAGCAACAGTCCTGTAAGATCTTCCTGAAGATTATTGGTGTCCTGATATTCATCCACAAGAATAAACTGGAAAAGCTTTTGGTACCGCTTGCGCACATCTTTGTGATCCCGAAGCAGGTTGCGTGTCAAAAGCAAAATATTATCAAAATCAACGGCATTATTTGATTTAAGTTCCTTTTCATAAAGATTAAAAACATCAAGCAATTTAATGCGGAAAGAGTGGAGCCTGCGGTCAAGATATTCAAGGGGATCACCGGAGTTTTTTGCGCTGGAGATCTGAGCTAAAACAGGTTGGATATACTTTTTGTCAAAATTCAACTTTTCGACAATAATATCTTTGATTATTTTTTGCTGCTGGTATCCCGCATATATCTGGAGAGGAATCTTATATCCAAGCAGGAAGCAATGTTTCTTTAAAATTTTAAAACATGCGGAGTGAAATGTTCGAACCCACGGGAAACGTTCCAACGGGATTTTTGTCATACGAACAAGACGGCTTTTCATCTCATCTGCGGCCTTGTTGGTAAACGTAATCGCAAGAATACGCTCTGGGTCGTAACCTCTTGACATAAGATGAGAGATTTTGGCGGTCAACGTCCGCGTTTTTCCCGAACCCGCGCCTGCTACAACCAAAGACGGAGAACCGATATATTCAACAGCCTCTTTTTGTTCGACCGAAAGTCGCATAATGTTCATTCTTGTTATTTTTCCAGGGTCTTTTGCAAACAGCTAAAATGTTTACATGCAGTTTAACTTGATAATTATTACTTAATAAGTTAAATTGTGTCTATATAAAAATGATGGTCTCGTAAAAAGTCTTGAAATCGTCATGCCGGACTTGATAAGCCTGCC
>JASEIZ010000303.1 GCA_030017395.1 Desulfobacterales bacterium
TTGAAATGTTTTTTTAACCTCATCAGTTAATTTCATGAAACAGGGATATTGTTGCCCCTATTTATTTAACATTTTCTATCATTTCATCATTTGAAATGAAATTCCAAGATTTTATTGTTCAACCATGGTACCTTTGGATTAACTCCTCTGCTTTTGAGTTTCTCGTTTAAGCCCTGGAACAGAGGCACGAGTTCAGGCGGGTATCGGTAGTAAGTGACGTGGATCTTTTCACCTTTTGACCGTACAAAGGCTTCGACATTCAGGAATTTCTCGAATATCCCCTCTATCTCCATTTTAGCGTAATCTCCACCAATATCTCTTCTTAAGCAGCTTACAGTACAGTAGCCCACGAGTTTTATTGCAAGCATTGCCGAGATTTTGTTCAGCTCTGTTCCCGGCAGTTTGTCTACATTCAGGAAGATAACCTCTTTGAGAAAGTTTTCTATTCCCCATCGTTTTCCATAAATAGTTACCGTTCTCTCTTCTGGGCTTTCCTCGTCATTTGTCAAGTAGCCGTAGTATTTGTCTTCCCCATCCTCCTGGAACCAGATCACAATTAGTTTTGCTTCTCCCTGATAGTTTCTTAGCGAGGTGTGTATAAAGGTGATTTTTCTTCCATCAGCCATTTCCCGGAATTGTTCTGCGGGTATTGACTTCATCTCTTCTATACGATTTTGAAAGAGTTTGAGAAGAGTCACGTATTTTATCCCCATTTCTTTGTCGATATAGTCCAAAAGAGAGCCCACTGAAAACCATTTATCGAAGACAACCGTCTCCATTTCGTCACCAATGATGTCCTTAGTCGCGTTCAGCATGGGAATCGCCACATCTTCAGGTTTCAGTCCCGAATAATCTGCTCTCACAAAGATTGGGTCGCCGGTCTCCTGGTCATGGGTGAAAGAGGCATTCACCCCCTTCATGCTGATATTTCTGGTGGGGTGCTTGTCTTTTCCAATCTTCTTCTTCCCGAAGTAGCTTATAAAGTGCCTGTCAAGGTTGACTATCCTGCCCTTAAAAAGCCCCATCTCTTTGAATCTCTCGGAACACAGGACGTTAAATTGTTCTGCATCCGATGTTTTCACTTTATCTAAGAAATCGTGGAAAAAGCTGGGATCCGGCATTTTACCCAACCCCGCGAAAACTGCGAGACCTTGATCCGTCACATTCTCAACCCGGCTTATCCGCTTCTTGCCCACAATGCCTAGATGGAGTAATGCTAAAACCGCTTTCTCGACAGGAATGCCGTTCTGTTTCTCCACTTTAAGAGCATTGATCCTCTCCACGATCCCCAAATGGAGAAGATAAGGGATAAGGAGAAAGCTTCCACCATAGAATGTGTGAAAACCGTCTTTTAAGGCTTTATCCAGCTCCCTTTTTATTTCATCAGGAGTCCTGTTGCAATTTGACCTCAGATTTCTTCGGCTATTCGAATCGCTTTTCTCCAGAAGTATGGGGTTCAAGCTCTCCGCCTCGTTTTTTTTAAAGTAACCCCGTGTTCTGAGAGCACACGTGAAACAGTCCTTGCGCTGATGTCATAGCCTTCTTCGGTAAGAATGTTTGTTATCTCATACATGTCCTTTTCAGGACTTTTGAATCGAATAGCCAAAACCCTCCTCTCCAGCTTTTCGGTTCTCCGGGATTTGCTCTTTGGTCCCTTCTTTTTGTCCTTTAACCCATCCCACCTGTTTTTGTCCCATGCGGTCCCGTATAAATGACCCATAACCCTGCTATACCCATATTTGGCACAAATGTCTTCTCTGGGACTGTCACTCAACTTCAATTCTCTGACGAGTTCGTACCTCCTTTGGAGAGAATCCCTCAAATCTATAACGAACTGTTTGCCCTTTTCCCCTACAATCACAATCTCATTCATAATATCACCCAACTGATAAAAGGGCAAAATATGTTAAATAATTTTTGTCACTAATCCGCCGAACAAACCTGCAATTTTTTATAGTATATTTCATGATGAGTGAATAGAAGCACTGAGATGCGACCAAAATACTGGGAACAGTAAAACATACAACTGATTAATGACAAAATAGAACTTACAAAGTGGATCTCTAAAACCGATCAGAATTGCAGATAAGCACTAAGCTTTTATATATAATTGAATCTATATTATAACTTTGTAAAAGCTATGCACGCTTCAATATCCCTGAAGAAGGAATGGCCCGATCAAAAAGACACATAG
>JASEIZ010000304.1 GCA_030017395.1 Desulfobacterales bacterium
TTTCGCCGGAATGACGGAAAAGAGAACTTTTCGACTTTTTACGAGTTCATCAAAAATGATTCATTCACAAAAAGTCGGATTTATCGGGGATCAGGTGTCAGGTTAAAATAATTAGTGCTTGAACGAAAACTCATAAATTTTTATAGAAAGTTTCATTCAGACACTAATTATATGTTTTATCAATATCTTAACACCCAACACTTAACACTTATAACAGAGGATAGTTATGACTAAAGCAATCTATTGGGCAGATCGTTATGCCGACATCAAAAGAACCGGTCAAGAGGCAGTAAAATTAATCAGGCCAGGTAAAAGGGTTTTTATAGGATCATCATGCGGAGAACCGCAGCATCTGGTCAGGGTGCTTAGTGAAGCATCCGCATGCTTTACAGACCTTGAGATAGTTCGCCTTATGACTCTGGAAAGCACCCCTTTAAGCCTGATTGCATGCAAATCAAATTGCCGCAGCATGAATATCAGGTCCTTTTATTCAGGATCTGCAGCTATAAGTAGTTTTGCAGGAAATATGCGATTTATTACTCCAATAAACCTTTCTGCTGTTCCATCTTTGTTTAAAAACAGACAGCTTCCAATAGATGTAGCTCTTATTCAGGTATCTCCGTCTGATGATTTTGGATGGATGAGCCTTGGCATTTCCGTAGATATAACAATGGCTGCGGCCATGTCGGCAGATCTTGTAATCGCCCAGGTAAACTACAAAATGCCGAGGGTGCTTGGCCGAAGCTTTATACATGTTAATGATGTAGATGTGGTTGTCGAATATGAGGAGGATCTTCTTACAATTCGTGAAGCTAAAGAATTTGAGTCTGCAAATCTTATCGGCAGGCACATAGTCCGACTTATCGACGATGGCTCAACAATTGAGATCGGAATCGGCGCAACGCCACAGGCAACCCTTTTAGCTCTGTCCGATAAAAACGATCTTGGAGTTCATACTCAATATCTAACCAACGGTATAATGGATCTTGTATCAAAAGGTATTATAACAAACCAAAAAAAAGGGTTCAATGAGGGAAAGCTGGTGGCAAGCAGCGCAATAGGAACAAATTATCTGTACGAGTTTTTAGATGATAATCCCGCCATAGAATTTCATCCTTCAGATTATGTAAATGACCCGGGCATTATTTCCCGCCATCACAGAATGGTTTCCATGAACATGGCAACGGCAATAGATCTTACCGGACAGGTCGCAGCCGATAGTATTTCTTACGATTATTTTTCAGGTGTTTCAGGCATGCTCGATTTTATAAGAGGGACGGCTCAATCTAAAGGGGGCAAATCAATTCTTATGCTTCCTGCAACATCCAAGCACGGCAAGAATAGCAGAATAGTTCCCAAATTAAACGATATGGCTGTTGTAGTTCCCAGAAGTGATGTTCAATATGTTGTTACCGAGTACGGCGTTGTTAACCTTTTTGGGAAAAGCCTCCAGGAAAGGGCTATGGCCATGATAAGCATTGCACATCCCGATTTTCGTGACGAGCTGTTTTTTGAAGCCAAACAGATGGGTTTGCTCAGCTTAGAACGCAAGCTTAAAAAATCCATCCACGGCATTTATCCTCTTGATCTTGAAGAAACAATTGAAATCGAAGACCAACCTATAACTATAAGACCGGCAAAACCGGTTGATGAAAGAGGAATACAGGAGCACTTTTACAATCAGGAAAAGGGCGATATTATTTCAAGATTTTTCCATGAAAAGAAAAGCTTTGTGCGTGAAGAAGTCGAAGGCATGTCGCAGATAGATTATATTAAAGACCTTACAATTATTGCGGTTGTCGGGGAATTCGGTTTTGGAAATGTTATTGCAGTGGGAGAATATTTGCTCGACGAGTCAAAAAACGTGGCAGAGGTTGCCTTTTCCGTAAACAGAAAGTATCAGGAAAAAGGGATCGGCAGAATCCTGATGCGAAAACTTTCCGAGACTGCGCGCGAAAACGGAATTGCCGGCTTGATAGCTTATACTTCACCGCAAAACCAGGCAATGATCAGGCTGTTTAAAAGTCTGCCTTACAAAACTACAACCTTTTTTGACGGCGATGTTCTTTCACTTAACTGCAGATTCGATGAATTAAAATAGATGGCTTCGTAAAAAGTCTTGAAATCGTCATGCCGGACTTGATAAGCCTGCCCCGTACTT
>JASEIZ010000305.1 GCA_030017395.1 Desulfobacterales bacterium
CATTTTCTTCGCCTAAAGGCGAGGGGTTTCAACCATCCCCGAAAGGGACACTAAAGAGTTTAATTCTATCTGCATGCGTCTCTTTTATACCGTTTTCTTCGGCTTTTGCAGGCAATAAAGTTTTGAATTCCGGCGACACTGCCTGGATAATAGTGGCAACAGCCCTGGTTATGGTTATGACGCCTGCCGGTCTCGCCCTTTTTTACGGTGGAATGTCAAGGTATAAAAACCTTCTCAATACCTTTGCAATGACCTTTATCTCATACTGCATAGCAAGTGTAATATGGGTAACATGGGGACATTCACTTGCCTTTGGACCAGATAATATTGGCATTATAGGAGGGCTAAACCACCTGTTCTTAAATGGAATTACTGTGAACAGCCTGTCAGGAACCATTCCAACTTATGTGTTTGTTCTTTTTCAGATGACATTTGCCTGCATCACCGTTGCACTTGTTCTCGGTTCTATAGTTGACAGAATGAAATTTTCTTCATGGATTGTTTTTAATGTTCTATGGGTTACTTTTATATATTGCCCCATTGCCCACTGGGTTTGGGGAGGAGGATGGATGGGAACGATGGGCGCTCTTGATTTCGCCGGCGGAACCGTAGTGCATATAAATGCCGGCGTAGCCGGCCTTGTGCTCGCCCTGGTTCTTGGAAAACGTTCAGGTTACGGGAAAGAAGCAATGTTTCCCTCAAATATTACATTAACCGCTCTTGGCGCGGCTCTCTTATGGTTTGGATGGTTTGGCTTTAATGCCGGAAGTCAACTTGCTGCGGATGGTGTTGCCGGATCAGCATTCTTAGTTACAAATACCTCTGCAGCAATGGGGGCGCTTTCATGGATGTGCGCTGAATGGTATGTCAATAAGAAGCCGACACTCTTGGGGATCGCTTCCGGAGTGGTTGCCGGTCTTGTCGCAATTACACCTGCAGCCGGATTTGTTGATTTGCCGGCCTCCCTGATTATTGGATCGGTTGCAGGGATCTTCGGGTTTTACTGTGTTGCGATAGTTAAGAAAAAAATGGGTTATGATGATTCTTTGGACGCATTCGGAGTGCATGGAATGTGCGGACTTTGGGGCGCACTTGCAACAGGTCTCTTTGCTAATCCTGCCATAACCGAAGGGGCAGCCGGCCTGTTTTATGGGAACCCCAAACAGCTTTGGATACAGATCGTATCAATCTTTGCTACAGTAGCTTTTACAGCAGTCGGAACGCTCATCGTTGTTTATGTAACACGTCTTGTTACCGGAGGCATCAGAGTAGATCAAGAAGATGAAATAAAAGGCCTCGACAATTCGATACATGGTGAAAGAGGTTTTGAGATTACATTTTAAATGAAACAGCGATTAAAAAAGGAGTTATTAACATGAAAAAGATCGAAGCAATCATCAAACCTTTTAAGCTGGATGATGTAAAAGAAGCTCTGAATGAAATCGGCATCCAGGGCATGACAATATCAGAGGTAAAAGGCTATGGACGGCAGAAAGGGCATAAGGAGGTTTACCGTGGAGCAGAATACGTGGTTGACTTCATTCCTAAGATCAAAATCGAAATAGTTGTTGAAACCGACATGGTTGACAAGACAGTACAAACCATCATTCAGTCCGTAAAGACAGGCAAAATCGGTGATGGAAAAATTTTTGTGCTTCCCACAGAGGAAGTCGTCAGGGTACGTACAGGAGAAAAAGGGGAAGATGCAATATAATAAAAACCGGGTCAAATGGTCGAGTAATTGACTAAACGACTCAACTATTTAATAATTTTTATAATAAGGAGATTTAAATCATGACACCAAAACAGGCGCTGGAAATGGCAAAAGAAAATGGGGTTAAGGTTGTTGACTTACGCTTCCTTGACTTTCCAGGAGTATGGCAGCATTTTACCGTGCCATTAAGCGAACTTAATGAATCAAGCTTTGAAGACGGTTTCGGGTTTGACGGCTCAAGCATCAGGGGATGGCAGCCGATTCACGCCAGCGATATGCTTGTGATACCCGACCCTGCTACAGCAAAGATGGATCCATTCTTTGAAGCGCCGACACTGGTTCTTATCGGAGATATTGCCGACCCCCTCACACGGGAACCTTATTCCCGGGATCCGCGCTATATTGCCAAAAAAGCGGAATTGTTCCTTA
>JASEIZ010000306.1 GCA_030017395.1 Desulfobacterales bacterium
TGGAACGAGCGATTAAAGAGCGGATGAGCTTGCAAGAGGTCGACGCTCTTATGCCCAATGACCTTGTTAATTCAAAACCGGTTTCAGCAGTCGTTAAAGAATTTTTCGGAACGAGCCAGCTTAGCCAATTTATGGATCAGACGAATCTTCTTTCAGAAATGACTCATAAACGGCGTCTTAGCGCTCTTGGACCAGGCGGGCTGACTCGCGAACGAGCCGGTTTTGAAGTTAGGGATGTGCATCCATCCCATTACGGAAGAATTTGCCCCATTGAAACCCCTGAAGGCCCCAACATCGGCCTTATTGTTTCTCTTAGTACCTATGCCAGTGTTAATGAATATGGATTTATTGAAACACCATACAGCGTTGTTAAAGAGGCTACCGTAACTGATGATGTCAGGTTTCTTACCGCCTTTGAAGAAAAAGAACATCCAATTGCGCAGGGCAATGCTCCTCTTGATAAAAAAGGCAAATATATTAATTCGCTGGTAACATCACGCGTTGCGGGTGAGTTTATGATGGTTAAAAGGGAAGATATTGAGTTGATGGATATTTCTCCCAACCAGTTGGTAAGTGTATCTGCATCACTTATTCCTTTTCTTGAAAATGATGATGCAAACAGAGCATTAATGGGATCAAATATGCAGCGCCAGGCTGTGCCGTTACTTGTTTGTCAGGCTCCTTTGGTTGGGACAGGAATTGAGGGCGTGGTAGCAAAAGATTCCGGCGCAACAATAGTTGCTCAGCGTGACGGTGTAGTTGTTGATGTGGATGCTTCTCGTATAGTTGTAAAGCATGATTACCCCTGTTCTTCTAATAACGGCTGCCAAAAGCCCGTAACGATTTATAACCTTTCAAAATTTATACGTTCCAATCAGAATACATGTTTTAACCACCGGCCGATTGTCGGAAAAGGTCAAAAAGTAAAAGCTGGAGATATGATTGCGGACGGACCCGCGACACATGAAGGTGAGCTCGCTCTTGGCAAGAATGTGACTGTGGCTTTTATGCCGTGGGGCGGTTATAATTTTGAGGATGCCATTCTTGTTAATGAAAGACTTGTAAGGGACGGAATATATACATCGGTTCACATTGAAGAATTTGAAATTGTAGCGAGGGATACCAAGCTTGGGAAAGAGGATATTACACGTGATATTCCTAATGTCGGAGATGAAGCGCTAAAGAACTTGGATGAAAGTGGCATAATAAGACTTGGCGCCGAAGTCAGTCAGGGAGATATCCTGGTGGGCAAGATTACTCCAAAGGGTGAATCCCAGCTTTCTCCTGAAGAAAAGCTGTTGCGCGCTATATTTGGTGAAAAAGCCGGAGATGTTAAGGATACATCTTTGAGAGTGCCTCCGGGAGTCGAAGGAATAGTTATTGATGCCAAGGTGTTTTCAAGACGAGGTACTGAAAAAGATGAGCGTACGTTTATAATCGAAGACATGGAAATCGCTTCCCTTAAAAGAGACAGAGATGATGAGCTTAGAGTAATTGATGATGTGGTTCGTGAGCATCTTGAAAAATTACTGACAGGCCAGATATGCTTGTCACAATTAAAGAAGAATCGAAAGGTATTGATTGCAAAGGATGCAAAGATAGATTCAGATATGCTTGCAGGGATATCGGTGTCTAATCTTGAAGGTATTATTTTAAAAGACCCAAAACGCACCGAGCAGGTACATGATGTTCTGAAGATGTATATACATCAACGCGAACGCTGCAGGGAGGCTTTTGAACAGAGGGTTGGTCAATTTGAAAAAGGTGATGATCTTCTTCCCGGTGTCATTAAGATGGTCAAAGTTTATGTGGCTATAAAACGGAAGCTTTCTGTTGGCGACAAAATGGCTGGTCGTCACGGCAATAAGGGGGTTGTTTCTAAAATTCTTCCCCAGGAAGATGCTCCTTACTTTATTGACGGGACTCCGGTTGATATGGTGCTTAATCCTTTGGGCGTTCCTTCTAGGATGAATGTCGGGCAGATATTGGAAATTCACCTTGGTTATGCTGCGAAGGGCCTTGGTGATCAAATCAACAAGTTGATTGAGGAACAAAAAATCAAAGCTCTTAGAGAAAAAATGAAACAAATATTCTTGCCCCAGACAGAATGGAAGATGATTGACAGCTTGTCCAACAA
>JASEIZ010000307.1 GCA_030017395.1 Desulfobacterales bacterium
ATTGTATCCCCTTCAACCCAGGCAAAGATAGTAACCTTGTGCGCAAAAGCAGGCGCTGTGTGAAAAGTTATCGGCAGAATCAACAGGAATAGATATAAAAACGGGATCACTTTGCAAAGATTTTGATTTTTTTTAAACATTTATTTCCTCCAAAAGTTCCGGTCTTACCTTTTTGAGAAACACCGCACAGGCCGCTGTAACGATTCCTTCAATTATCATTACAGGCAGATGCGCCGCAACTATAAGCTTTGCAGCAGGCGAAAAGGCCTCTCCGGTAAGATACAGGCAAAACCCGACAAGTATACTGGAAAGAAGGACTGCGCAAAAGCCGGAAGCAAAAGCAGCGGTTATGAATACAGATTGTTTTATGCTGCTTTTTGTACTCCATCCGAACAGGTAGTAGCATATTACGGCAGGAAGGGCCATGTTCATGGTGTTTGCCCCAAGTGTCGTAATTCCGCCAAACTGAAAAAGCAGAGCCTGGAGCCCCAGAGCAACCAATATTGCTGAAAAGGCCTTCCAGCCTAAGATGAAACCAAGGAGGCCGTTTAATATCATGTGAACCGATGCAGGCCCCACAGGCACGTGGACAAGCGAGGCTACGAAAAAGGCGGCTGAAAGTATTCCCATCTTTGGGATATCTTTATTGTCAACCCCTTTCAAGCCGATAGCCACGCCCGCTATTGTGACAACCGCGCCCCCTATGAGTATGGCCGGCGATAATACTCCTTCAGAAATATGCATATGTTTTCCTTAAAATTCTATCCCAAGCCTCATATTATACTCATTGGCTGTTTTTTCATATGATGAACCTGCCGTAGCTTTTTCCTGAAGTCTGCGATACTCACCCATGAGGGTAACGCTGTCAAGTATTTCATAGTTTATGCCTACAGTTAGAGTATAATCGATGTCTCCGTCTAAGTCGGTATCACGGTCATTGTCAAATGTTTCATATCTGGCCGCAACCTCAAGAGGCTCTGTGATCTTGTAGGCCAGTCCGGCTGCCCATACTTTTTCCTTGTATGTTTTATTGTCTGAGAATTTTTCCCTCTTTGCGGCGGCAAAATACTCGCAGTCAAGGGTAAACCCGGCTAATGAATATTCCGCAAATACATTTATTGTATTATTGCGGCTCTCATACCCAGGCTCTGAGTTGAAAGCAGCCCCGATTGTCAGACCTTCTATTGGCTGCAATGACAGGCCGGCAATGTATGATTCCACATCATCGGTTTCGACATGGCTTGTATTACGGCCAGGGGCGCTTGTGCTTCCGATTCCCGATACTTGACCTATCAACTTTTCCCCTTTGTACAGGGTAAAGGAAAGATCCAGATCATAAAGATCCGCAGGCGCATAACCCACGGTAATCCCAGTTGTTGCAATTTCGTATGCGCTTTTTGTAATTGGATCGCTTATGGTATGTGTAAAGAAATTTCCGAACGGCTGTCCCCGCTTTCCAAGAACCGCATAAAACGGGCATTTTTCCTGATTAAATATGGTTATAGTTGCCTCGTCGAATAATACCTTGTCAGGATCGCTCGGGTCAGTGTTGTTTGCAGTGGTATCGCTTTTGTCGATATCCTCTGCCTTTAAAACAATATTGGCCGTGGTTGATTCATTAATTACAGCTTCCAGCCCCAGTTCAATTGTCGAGGCATAAAGATCAGACGTGCCGTCGCTGTTTTGATCTGTCCTGTCACGGTGGTCAAGGTATTTGTAATCAACATCAATTTTTCCACTTATGGTTACATTGTCCTGAACACCGGCCAACAGGCCTCCTTCGGCTTTCAGCTCATCTGTGATTTCCTGTTTGATTTCTGCTTTGATTGTTTCTTTGTCTGTTGTCTTTGGAGCAGCAGCTTCAATCTCTTGCTTCAATGCAGCAGCCTCATCTGTTGTTATAACTCCCTTTTTTTCAAGAAGTTTCAAAAGCAGTTCGGTTTCAGGGCTTAATGCATGAGACATCGAGCTTATAAAAAACAGCGCAAAACATAAAGTCGTTGCGATAATTATCAACCTGCTATTCTTCATATCAAATCCTCCAAGTATGTATAGGTGTTAAGTGTTGATGGTCTCGTAAAAAGTCAAAAAATACCGTTTTACGTCATTCCGGCGAAA
>JASEIZ010000308.1 GCA_030017395.1 Desulfobacterales bacterium
TCATCTTTCATTCAATGAAGATTTTAGCAAAACAGATAACGCAAGCAAATGGCGGAAACGTATTTATGAGAGCATGGAACTTTTGCTCTCAAGTGGAATAAACAGCAGATCAATAGCAATTGAAAACCTGATGTATCCATTTGAATGGGCAGAAGAGGTTATATCTTGTTTAAATCTGTCCGTATGTATTGATACAGGGCACCTTATCCTGATGAATGCGGATATAAAAAAGGTTTTCGACAAACATCATGACCGCACATCAATCATCCATCTTCACGGAGTTAAAGACAACCTCGACCACTTGTCGCTTGATAAATTAAAAGATAATGAAACATCGGATATTGTGGAAATACTAAAAACATATGCCGGAATAGCGATAATAGAGGTGTTTTCATATAACAACCTGCAAGCTTCACTAAAATATCTGGAAAAATGCTGGAACCAGGGCCGCGACGCATGAATCGTATACTTTAACCTGATATTTCCAAGTTATAAAACCTTTTGCAAAAACATAAGGATTACATTAATTATAATAAGCAAGCGTATTTTCCGCCACAAAGAACGCGCGGCTGAAGCAAGGCCTCAATAAGGATTCAGAAATATGAGCAGGATATCTAATGCAGGGGGATAATTTTCTTGAAAAATATGCATGCTCTCAAGCAATTCTTTCAGAATATTGTGAGTTGTTTAATCTAAATCGTGATACGGCGATTAAAATAACCGCGGGATTTTCCGGTTAGAAGCTCAGCAGAATTATCGGACAAAATGCTTGAAGAAAGCTAATGATTGTCATTATCAAAAAGGAAAGGCCATGATTAAAATCGGATCATATCCCCGGGAAAGAAATCAATTCAAAGATGACGAACTTGTTTGCTATTGCTTTGGATTTACGAGGAAAGACATTGAAAAAGATTATGTTAATAACAACGGCCAATCAACAATCTTAGAAAGAATTGCATTCGAAAAGAAGGCTGGAAAATGTGATTGCGCTCAGAAAAACCCTAAAGGCCGTTGATGTTTGTCTGATGTCCGCCAGGTGGTGGATTTAGTGCGATAAGGGAGAATATTATGGAGGATTTGAAAAAAAGCATTGTCATACCGCTTGATGGTTCAAAAAATTCGTTGAACTCATTGGATTATCTTAATCTTATGTTTGGCCCGGAGCATGAAATGCATGTCCATCTTTTGCATGTCATGCCGTCTTTGCCGCCGCTCTTAACGGACGATAAAACAATGGACAGGAAGCTCAGGTCGGCACTGGCTTCAGTTAAAAGAAAGAATAAAGAAATAGCCGAGCGGATTTTAGCGGAAGCCGTAGAAATTCTTATTGATAAAGGTTTTAAGGAGGAAAGTGTCAAACCGCATTACCGGCAATGCGAAAGTACTATTGCCAGAGATATTTACTTTTGGGCAAAAAATAAAAGGGCGGATACTATTCTAATGTCCAAGCGGGGACTAACCGGTTTTAACCCGTTTGTCATGGGCGCTATATCAACAAGGCTTGTAGAGTACTGTGGGGATTGTCCCCTGTGGATAGTGGGGGGCGGTGTTCGTTCAAAAAAGGTGCTTATTGCCGTGGACAGCTCCAAAAATGCCTTGAGAGCTGTTGACCATGCCGGTTTTATGCTTTCCGGAACCGATTGCAAGGCAACCATTTTTTATACCATGAGGAATCTGAGACACTTTGTTCCTCTGGAGGCCATTGAAGAGGCTCCTGCTCTTGAAGAGTTCTGGCGGAACAAGGCAGGCCGGCAGATTGCTCCATATATGAAAAAAGCTAAAAAAACACTTCTTGATGCAGGACTTTCAGAAGATCAGATCACCACCAAAGTAATAGACGGCAGCCGGTCTCCTGCCGATGATATTCTCAATGAGGCGCATGAAAACAGTTTTGGAACAATTATATTGGGACGCAGGGGCCTTTCAAAAATAAAGGAGCTTTTCATGGGCAGTGTAACCAGAAAGATTTTAAACAGCTCTGTTGGGTTGACTGTCTGGATCGTTCAATAATGATTTTGACCATTAACCCAGCTATACTTAGTCTCAACATGTTAGCTAAACTTGAAAAGTGAACAGTTTAAACTTCAAAACTGAA
>JASEIZ010000309.1:0-1315 GCA_030017395.1 Desulfobacterales bacterium
TAAAGATATTGCATCCTCAAGAGAAAGTCCTTTTAAATCGAGCATCTTATATGCTTTTGGCCGCATACCTCTACTTACAAGGAGATTTACATATGAGCCACGCACAATACTGCTGCCTCGAGGTACGGACTGGGCGATAATCCCCTCTTTTTTAATATTCTTACTATATATTGTCGATAATTCTCCGGAATGCAACCCGTTTTCTTCAAGAATTATTCGTGCCTGCTGAATTGAAAGACCCTGAAGATTCGGCATTAAAATAGTTTTTGTTCCTTTTGAAATGATTATTCTGACATCACGTCCTATTTTTATTTCCGAACCAGGCTCGGGCTCTTGAAAGATTACATGGTCTGCCGGAATGTCTGAGCTGTATTCAGATCCCTTGATTTTCGCATTAAGTTTAAGATCTGTTAAAATTTCAAGCGCATACAATACTTTTTTCCCGACAAAATCAGGGACAACAACTGTGTCTTCACTCTTAATAATGAGCGTCAGAGTAAAGTAGGCAGATGCTCCGATAATAAGAATTAACACAATAATGAAGGTTGAAACTTTTACAATTCGTGCGATCACGTCAATAGCCGGTATACATATTAATAAGCGGGTTCCAAAATCTTTGTATCTACATCTTCCCTCAGAGGTTGGAATTCAATACTTAGGTATGTTGCAAACGCGATTCTAAAAAACTCCGTTGCTCTGCGTCTGAGTTTTAGAAAATCATCGGTCTTGATCCCATGTGTTTTTCTGATTTCTTCAAGCTTTTTTATATGTCCGGCCTGCTCCATTTCCCTGCCGTCAAGACTATATTGGACAACTTTTAAGGCAAGAGCGAAGAGATCTTTAATCGCTTCAAAATATTTTTCTTTAAGTTCTTTATAGTTTATTAAACTGTCGCCCCAAAAATCGGGGTTTTCGATCTGGTTTTCCGTGGTTTGTCGAAAATTATCGGATGGTATTATGGATTCAAGGAGACTGTAAATTTTTTTTAAAATCGGTTCAACAAGCTCTGTATTGCTGGCCATTGGAAATACCAGCTCGTCTATGATCTCCTGAAGTTCAATATTGAACTGTTTACATTCATAAGACAGGGCCTGGCCGAGCTTTTCCATTCTATTTTCATCAGCCTTATTTTCTTCCGGCTGAATATTCGGAAGTCCGGAGTACTCCTTGATTGAGCGAAAGATTAAAAAGTTAGCCATCATAGATGCAATATACAATAGCCCTGATGCGTTATTTATATCAACATCTCGTTTTAATAAGAACTCTTTAATTTCTCTTCTCATCGGGTGTTTTTCCGCTATTTGAGACTGCTTTT
>JASEIZ010000309.1:1325-2077 GCA_030017395.1 Desulfobacterales bacterium
TGTTTAAATCGACTTTTTCTTCCCATAATTTATCCTGAATCCGGATTAATTTCAATTTATTGCAACTTGTTATTTACAACTATCAAAAAAGACTGTTACTGTCAATTATGTTGGGCTGTTTATGTTTGACATAAAAATATTTTTGTTTTTTTCATGAAATATTCGGGTTAGGGGCAGGAGAATTAGTATGTATGGTTTTTATGGCAGGATTTTAAAAGTCGATCTTTCCACAAAACGATTTAATATAACAACAATAGACGAGAAAATTTATTGTAGATATCTTGGCGGAAAAGGGCTTGCTTCTTATCTCCTTTATACGCTTAATCCTGAAGGGGTTGACCCTCTTTCCCCTGCCAACTGCCTGATCTTTGCAACCGGCCCTGTTACCGGAAGCGTTATATGGGGTTCGAGCAGATACGGAGTATTTACCAAATCGCCTCAGACAGGCCTTTATTCAGAATCCTACTCAGGGGGCAGGGTGCCGGAAGCCATTGATTCAACAGGATTTGACGCTATTGTTATTATGGGTAAAAGTAAGAAGCCCGCTGTTTTGGAAGTACACCCTGAAGGGGCCGTTTTTCATGATGCCGGTGATATATGGGGAATGGAGACTTATGAAGCAGAAGACGCTGTTAATCAGCGGTTTGGGATTGCCGGAAATAAAAGAGAAAAAACAGGTTCAGTGGTAATAGGGCCTGCCGGCGAAAAGCTCGTTTGCTTTGCCGTTATCGAAAACGACTACTGGCGTTCTG
>JASEIZ010000030.1:0-12185 GCA_030017395.1 Desulfobacterales bacterium
GGCAGGCTTATCAAGTCCGGCATGACGATTTCAAGACTTTTTACGAGACCATCAACTTTGATGAACTCATAAAAAGTCATTGCGAGAAGTGCAACGACGAAGCAATCTAATAAATACAGGCCGTTATCTTATACGAGATTGCTTCGCTTCGCTCGCAATGACGTGTTTTTGGACTTTTTACGAATTCATCAACTTTAGGCACTCGTAACTTACAGAAAAATAAATCATGTCCAAGCTTTTATGGAAACCTTCGGAACAAAGAATCAAAAATTCTAATATGTACAAGTTTATGAATTTTATCAATAACAGGTACAGCAGGGATTTTGTTGACTACAACTCACTTTATCAATGGTCGATCGAAAATATCCCTGACTTCTGGGAATCGATGTGGAGTTTCGCAGATATTAAAGCTTCAAAACCATATAGTCGTGTTGTTGACGATCCATGTAAAATGCCAGGAGCCAGGTGGTTTTCAGGCGCAAGACTTAATTTCGCCGAAAATCTTCTGCGCTATAAAGACGATAATATCGCCATGATTTTTAAAGGAGAACATCGTGATTTAATTAAAATTACATATTCCGAGCTTTATAAAGAGGTGGCAAAAGTCGCAGAATCCTTAAAACAAACCGGTCTCCAGGCAAACGATCGTGTGGTTGGTTTTATGCCTAATATTCCCGAAACAATCGTAGCGATGCTTGCTTCCACAAGCATCGGCGCAACATGGTCTTCATGCTCACCGGATTTCGGCATCAAGGGAGTTCTGGACAGATTCGGCCAGGTAAAACCCAAAGTTCTATTTACTGCAGATGGATACTTCTTTAAAGGGAAAAAATTCGACAGCCTTGAACGCATATCCAATATTCTAAAGGAGCTCCCCTCTATTGAAAAGGTTGTTGTAGTGCCGTTTGTTCAGGAAAACCCCGACATAAGTGATATTAAAGGTTCAATTTATTACAATGATTTCAAATCTTCAAAATCCGGGTTGGAAATCGAATTTAAACAGCTTCCTTTTGATCATCCACTTTATATCATGTATTCTTCGGGCACTACAGGGCTTCCCAAATGCATGGTACAGGGTGCTGGCGGCATTCTTATTAACCAGATAAAAGAGTTAATGCTTCATACAAACCTGAAACGAAAAGACAAAATTTTTTATTTTACCACATGCGGCTGGATGATGTGGAACTGGCTGACTTGTTCCCTGTCCTTGGGCGCTACGATTGTTCTGTTTGACGGCAATCCTTTTTATCCTGATCCAGGCGCTCTTTGGGAACTGGCTCAGGACGAAAAGATCACCATATTCGGAACAAGCGCTGGATATATTGCGGCGTTGAAAAAAGCATCAGCCATGCCTGAAAAAGACTATGACCTTTCGTCTCTTAAAACAGTGCTGTCCACCGGTTCACCGCTTTCCAAAGAAGATTTCGAATATGTTTACACTAATATCAAAAATGATCTTCAACTGTCTTCCATCTCCGGAGGCTCTGATCTTAACGGATGCTTTGCGCTTGGAAATCCCATGCTCCCGGTTTATGCGGGAGAGCTGCAATGCAGAGGGCTTGCCATGAAGGTTGAAGCTTTTGACGAAGATAGAAAACCGGTTATCAACAATCAGGGAGAGCTGGTCTGCACTGCCCCCTTTCCCTCAATGCCTATATATTTCTGGAACGATCCCGACAATAAAAAGTACAATTCAGCATATTTTGAATCATACCCCAATGCCTGGACTCATGGAGATTTTATAGAAATCAATGATCATGGTGGGGTGATGATGCTGGGAAGATCTGACGCGACTCTGAATCCCGGAGGCGTGAGAATCGGAACAGCGGAAATATATCGTCAGATAGAACAGATAGAGGGGATAGAAGACAGCGTTGTTGTGGGGCAGAATTTTGAAAATGATGTGCGGGTTATACTTTTTGTCAAGATGGCTGAAGGACATGAACTTAATGAAGAAGTGGCAAATAAAATCAAAACAACGATACGAACCAGCGCTTCCCCAAGGCACGTTCCCGCCAAAATCCTGACCGTGCAAGACATACCATATACTCACAACATGAAAAAGGTTGAACTCGCGGTAAAAAAAGCAATTCACAACCAGCCGGTGCTTAATAAAGATTCATTGAAAAATCCTGAAGCGCTTAAATGTTTTGAAAACAGAAAAGAGCTTAAAGAGGATTAATCAGTAAAAAATCCTGGTCCAAATGACCAGACTTTTCAGGACGAAGTAAAAACTATTCCTGTATATCCAACAAAGCTTTTACCCGGGCTTTTATCATAGCTTGTAGCATAGGCAATGGATTCCGCATGTTTTGCCCCAAGCTTTTTTGCCGCGGCTATGGCTGTTGCCGCAGCTCCTGAACAGCAGGCATTTTGATGTGATATAGCCTCTTTTATAACCGCGCTGGAATCCATTGTAAGCATAATATCAATAATCCTCCGATCATTTTCCTTACGCACCCAATCAACCGACGCGGGCCCCGTACCCTTGGAAACAAAACCGTAATTTATGCCGTAATGTGTAAGATCTGTTGATCCTATAACCTTTGCTTTGAGGCCGAGCTTGGAAGCGATTTCTGCTGCCGCCTCACCTATCTCAAAAGAATCATCTGCTGGTGGCACGCCAATCGGAACTATCTTTGCGTCCCCAAAAAAATATTTAATAAACGGAAGCTGGAGTTCTATTGTATTGTCATGCACAAAATGTTCGGTAGTTTCAATATTAAAAGCAAATCTGCCGGAAAGCTTTTCTGCAAGCTTATTTTCAATTTGAATTTCACCAAACGGGGTTTCCCACGACCCTTCTTTCATAATATAATTTGAAGATTCAGGATGAAGATGCATGCCGAAAATAATTATTACATCAGTATGTTCTTTATCCTTGAGGCAGTTGATAACATTGCAGGAAATACTTCCTGAAAAATACCATCCGGCATGCGGGACTATTCCGCCTATTGCGTTCTCTTTTAAAGAGTCCTTAATCTTTATTTCTTTAAGAAAACGTTTTATCTCGATTTCGCATGCCTTTGCGCTGTTAGGGTACCATGATCCTGCTAAAATTGCTTTTCTTGCATTCATTGTTATGCCTTAATCCCATAATCTATCAAAGTTTCTTTTGTTTGCTTTTTACTTTATTTTTCAACCATTCGATCCATGGATCAAAGCCTGTATTCTTTGTCGCGGAAATCTCAAAAACAGGCATGCCGGGATTTATCTGTTGAATATTTTTAAGTGTTGAATTTTTGTTATATTCCAGATACGGCAACAGGTCGATTTTATTTAATATTGCAGCATTACACTCACGGAACATCAGAGGGTATTTTAAGGGTTTATCTTCCCCTTCTGTTACGCTAAGAACAACCACGCGTGCGTCTTCTCCGATATCAAATTCAGCAGGGCAGACCAAATTCCCCACGTTTTCCACAATTAAAAGATCAATATCATCCAAGTCGATGTTGCTTGCGGCCTTTTCAATCACATGAGCCGCAAGATGACAGTCTCCCCCGAATTCATCCGTATTGACCTGCTCAACAGGAACACCTGTCCTGGCAAGTCGATCAGCGTCGTTTGAAGTGCATATATCTCCCGCTATAACGGCGCTCCTTATTTCCGGCAGGACATAAGACAGTGTCCTTTCAAGCATGGTTGTCTTCCCAGATCCTGGGGAACTCATCACATTAAGTACAAAAATCTCCTTTTCCGTAAACAGGCTTCTGTTTTGCTGAGCCATTTTTTCATTAACATCCAGAACCCTGCGAACTACTTTTATTTCCATGTTGATATCCTTTTTTATTTTGTCCTGAAAAGCCTGGTCCTTTGGGCCAGGATTTTTTATTCTTCCACAACCTCAATTGAGGTTATATCAAGTTCCCTTCCGGAAATAATATCAATTAATCCGCTTTTGCATTTTTTGCACTTAAAAACAGGACTGTCTATAGTCCACTTAAGATCGCATTCTCTGCATCTGACTACAACCGGAATGTTTTCGATGTTCAGCTTGGCTCCGGCAAGAGGCGTGTCTTTTGATACAATATCAAAACAAAACCGAAGGCTCTCGGGCACAATCGCAGAAAGTTTGCCTACCTTCAGGTTGACCCTTTCAACACAAGCATTTTTTATATTGTCGGGTATTGAAGATATTGCGATCTCGACTATCTCCATTGCTATTCCCATCTCATGCATTATAAGTACCTGTATTTACAAAATTAGTCCTGGAGCAACCTTATATGTTTTTGGGGGAAATCGTAACTACTCGGGTTGTCGGTTCACGGTTCACAGTTATTCAATTTCGTACTGTTTTTTCCAACCGTGAACTGATAACCGTAAACCGTAAACGGTTACTTTTGTTTTAGCCACTACTACTGCTTAAATATCTCTGCACAAAACTCCCCAAGGGTACACAGATCTTCGCAGATATGAACCCCGTTTTCTTTCATCACGGCAATTTTTTCCTGTGCCGTGCCCTTACCGCCGCTCACAATTGCGCCGGCATGACCCATCCGCCGCCCAGGCGGCGCTGTTAAACCGGCAATAAAGCCGACAACTTTTTTTTTCATGTTCTTAGAGATAAACTCGGCAGCTTCTTCTTCCGTGCTGCCCCCGATCTCTCCGACCATAACCACCCCTTTTGTATCAGGATCCCTCTCAAATGCATCTAGACAATCTATAAAGTTCGTCCCGATTATTGGATCACCGCCGATGCCTATACAGGTGGTCTGTCCTATTCCCTGCAAAGTTAACTGGTTTACAACCTCGTATGTCAGTGTGCCGGAACGGGATACAACACCTATGGGGCCGCCTGGTTTATGTAT
The DNA here is from genome assembly GCA_030017395.1 of Desulfobacterales bacterium. GTDB lineage: Bacteria > Desulfobacterota > Desulfobacteria > Desulfobacterales > ETH-SRB1 > Desulfaltia. The sequence goes on from JASEIZ010000030.1 coordinate 4,812, forward strand.
AAATCCCGGCATAATGCCTACTTTGCACAGGCCCGGCGTAATAATACCCGGACAATTTGGCCCTACTAAACGCGACCTGATATTTCCCATATAATTTTTAACTTTCATCATATCCAGAATCGGAATGCCTTCGGTAATTGCAACTATAATTTCAATGCCGCTATCTGCGGCTTCCACAATCGCATCGGTTGCGTATTGCGGGGGAACGAAAATTATGCTGCAGTTTGCGCCGGTCTTATCAACAGCCTCGCCAACCGTATTAAACACGGGGATATCATCAATTTTTTCCCCTCCCTTGCCCGGAGTTACCCCTGCAACAACATTTGTGCCGTATGCAACACATTGACGTGCGTGAAACTGTCCCTCTTTACCCGTTATACCCTGAACTAACAAACGTGTATTTTTATCAACAAATATACTCACCTTTTGAGACCTTTCCGCGTTCCTGCAAGTTCTGAAATCTTTTGCGCCGCATCCTTAAGGTCTGCGGCATAAATCGGCTTAAATCCGGATCCATAAAGAATCCTTCGGCCTTCCTCAATATTGGTTCCGTCCATGCGAATTACTACAGGTATATTCAAATCAGTCTTTCCAGCAGCCTGAACAATTCCTCTTGCCAACACATCGCAACGTAGTATCCCGCCAAAAATATTTATGAAAACCAGCTTTACATCCTTATCTCTGAGAATAAGTCTGAAGCCTTTTTCAACCATTTCAATGGTGGTGCCTCCGCCAACATCAAGAAAATTGGCCGGTGTTGCGCCTGCAAGCTTTATTATATCCATGGTCGCCATTGCCAAACCGGCGCCGTTTACCATATTGCCGACATTCCCATCCATTTTAATATAATGGAGATTAAATCTTGACGCTTCAACCTCAAGTGGATCTTCTTCCTCTATGTCTCGATATTCAATGATACTTCTATGACGGAACAGGGCATTGTCATCAATTTCTATCTTCGCATCCAGAGCTGTCATGGATTGTTTGGCTGTAACTACAAGCGGATTTATCTCAACCAAAGAGCAGTCATAATCGGTAAAGAGCCTGTACAGGTTTTGAAGCATTAAAACAAACTGCTTCCAGACAGAAGATGTAAGTTTCAGGTCAAAAGCAATTTTCCGGCAGTGAAAAGGCTGGAGACCGATGTTGGGATCGATATAAACCCTGATTATCTTTTCAGGCACTGCAACGGCCTCATCTTCAATATCGATCCCTCCCGCTTCACTTGCAATGATAAGTATTTTTGAAGTTTTCCTGTCGGCAATAATGCCAAGATAAAGTTCTTTTTCTATTTCCAGTTTTTCTTCAATGAGCACCTTTCTGACAAGCTTTCCACCAGGCCCCGTCTGGCTGGTAATAATCTTTGTTCCAATAAGGCCGTGCGTCAGGCTATAAACTTCATCGGTTGATTCCGCAAGTTTGACCCCTCCGCCTTTCCCCCGTCCGCCGGCATGAATCTGTGCTTTAATAATAACCGGGAACCTGTCGATTCTACGAGCTATAGACCTGGCTTCGTCGGGATCAAATGCAATCCCTCCATACGGTATATGAATATTGTATCTTCTAAATAATTCTTTCGCCTGATATTCGTGAATCCGCATTACATATCTTCCTTAAGCTTCCTACTCAATAATGCAAAGAACATTGCCGTTTGCAACAGAATCGCCTGTTTTGAAATTAACAGACTTAATCGTGCCGCTTGCCGGAGCAGGCAAAGCGTTTTCCATTTTCATGGCTTCAAGAATAACAATTGTTTCGCCTTTATTTACCGTATCTCCTGCAACTTTTTCGTATTTTATTATCATACCCGGCATTGGAGCCTTAAGAGGAATGCCTTCAGCTCCGGATACAGACGAAGATTCAGAACTTTTAACAACCGGTTTCGGAGCTTTCTGAACCGCAGGCCTCTGCAAAGAAAAGTCTGCTGCTGCTTTAGGAACAGAAACCTCAACAGGAGCTTTGGACGTCTCATGAACTGCGGCCAAAGGCTGAGGAGCATAAACGGGATGGGCGGCCGCAAGTGGCTGCTGAATATATCTTGCGACAGGAACTCCTCCTTGTTCTTCTACGCCGACCTCAAAATACTCGTCATCAACAAACACGTTAAATTTGCGCAAACATTCACCCTTGGGAGGAACTTCTTTTTGCGGCTTTTCAATCAGCTTTCCTTCAAGGGCTTTTTTAATAAGCTCCTGCTCAGCCTTGACATGTTCCATTGTTTTTGGTCTTACTTCCGCAGGAGGCTGCTCTTTGCCGTATTTCCATTTTAAAAATCTTTTCCCCGTAACAGGATAAAGCGCATATATAAGAACATCGTCTATGTCTTTGGCAAGACCTTCCACATCTTTCTTTGCTTTTTCCAGTTCAGGCTCTAAGACATCGGCTGGTTTGCATGTAATTGGATCTTCTCCCCTTGGATAACCTTTTAAACTTTTGACCTTAACTTCGGGATCAATGGGGACCGGCGTCCTTCCATACAGACCGTAGCATAGATCCTTAACCTGACCCGTAATCATTTTGTATCTTTCTTTTTCATCGTCAAATAATACATTATTGACGGTCTGGACACCGACAATCTGGCTGGTAGGGGTAACAAGAGGAACCTGTCCAAGCTCTTTTCTGACTTTTGGAAGCTCTTCATATACCTCTTCTATCCTGTCAAGAGCATTCATACCTTTCAACTGATTAACAAGGTTGGACAGCATCCCTCCGGGAGTCTGATGAAGAAGAACATTAATATCAATTATGGAAAGTTTTGTGTCGTCCAGCAAATGTCTGTATTTGGGAATAATATCTTTCTCAAAGATTTTATTAATATCCGCGAGAAGCTTGATGTCAAACCCGGTATCTCTGTTTGTTCCCATAAGTGTCATTACAAAGGGCTCAACAGCCGGGTGCGAAGTGCGATATGCCATCGGAGACAAACAGGTGTCGACGATATCAACACCAGCCTCAATAGCCTTTAAATGAGCCATATCCGCCATGCCTGAAGTAAAATGACTGTGGAGATGAACTGGAACCGATACAGCCGCTTTTAATTCCTTGACAATGGAATATGCGTCATAAGGGGCTATCATGCCGGCCATATCCTTTATGCAAACACTGTCCGCGCCCATTCTTTCGAGGTCTTTTGCTTTATTTACGTAATATTTAAGATTATAGACGTCTCCGCCCATACGCGGCTCGGTTATTGAAAAGCACATGCAGCCCTGAAAATGTTTTCCACATTTTTTGATAACAGAAACAACCGTCTCAAAGTTACGAAAATCATTTAAAGCATCAAATGTCCTGAAAACATCAATACCGTTTGCAGCGGCTCTGTCAACAAATTCTTTGGCAACATCATCGGCGTAGTTTCTGTATCCCACCAGGTTCTGAGCCCTGAGAAGCATGGACATAGGAGTCTTTTTAAAATATCTTTTTAAAGTCCTGATCCTTTCCCACGGGTCCTCATTCAAAAAACGGTGCATTGTGTCAAAAGTAGCTCCTCCCCATGTTTCCACAGCCCAAAACCCGACCTCATCCATCATCTCTGCAACAGGAATCATGTCTTCAGTTCGCCCCCTTGTGGCAAACAAAGACTGATGACCGTCACGCAAAGATAGATCCATTATTTTAATAGGGTTTTTTGCCTTGGGCCTGTTCTTGCCGTAATCAATTTTTGTAATTTCCACCTTATTATGATCGCCCATCTAAAACTTCTCCTTTTTTTACCGGTCACTTATAGCTTTACTTTATAAAAAGCCTTCATCTGCATAAGTCCACGCATCTGCATCTGAGCCTGCCGTCCATTTATACCCCACAAATTTAATGAAACCAGTCTTGATGCAAAAGCAGCGCTGTCGGTTACAATCGCAGGCTGCATGCCGACAGCCTCCTCTTCCGTTTTAATATAGCTCATTACCGCAGCTGTTGCGGCTACCATTTTCTTTTTATCACCCATTACCCCGACCCCTTTGGATTGACGATTATCGACAATCATCAATCCTTGCCCTAATCCCTTAACCGTGAACCGTGAACCCCAATCCCTTAACCTTTCCCTTAAACAGGAATATTCCCGTGTTTTTTGGGAGGCCTCGTCTCTCGCTTGCTGCACATCACCTCAAGGGCATCGATTAAACGGGGCCTTGTTTCCGAAGGAACGATCACGGCATCAATATAGCCCCTGGCCGCCGCGCAATAGGGGTTTGAAAAAAGGGTCTCATATTCTTCAATTTTTTCCTTTCGCATCGCAACAGGATCTTCGGCAGCCTTGATCACTCTACGATGGATAATATTAGCTGCTCCCCCGGCACCCATCACGGCAATTTCAGCGCTCGGCCATGCAAAGGCCATGTCTGCGCCCAGATGTTTTGAAGACATTGCAATATAGGCTCCTCCGTAATCCTTGCGGGTAATGAGAAGAATCTTCGGAACCGTTGCCTCTGAATAACACCAGAGCAGCTTTGCTCCGTGACGGATAATTCCTCCCCATTCCTGCTGACTTCCGGGAAGATAACCCGGCACATCAGCTATGGTCAGTATCGGAATGTTAAAGGAATCGCAAAAACGTATAAACCGCGTAGCCTTATCAGAAGCGTCAATATCAAGGCATCCGGCTAAAACTTTAGGCTGATTTGCGATAATGCCTATGCTTCTCTTGTTGAGCCTGGCAAAACATACTATTATATTTTTAGCATAATGCTCATGCGGCTCAAAAATCTCACCATTATCAACAATCGAACATATAACATCCTTCATATCATAGGATTGACTTGGATTGCCCGGAATAATTGTATTAAGAGCCGGATCTGTCCGTGCAGGGCTGTCCCCTGTTTCCACTAAGGGAGGATCCTCCATGTTGTTTGACGGCAGATATGAAAGGAGTTGTTTTATTTTATTTATGGCATCTTCATCGTTTTCACCTGCAAAATGGGCGACTCCGCTTTTTTCATTATGCGTCATGGCCCCGCCGAGGTCCTCAAATGTAATCTCCTCACCTGTCACGGACTTTATAACCTCCGGCCCGGTAATAAACATATAGCTGCTGCCCTTTACCATAAAAACAAAGTCGGTCATGGCCGGCGAATAAACTGCTCCTCCGGCTGTGGGCCCCATAATCGCTGAAATCTGTGGAATAACTCCGGAACCGGCTGAATTTCGAAAAAAGATCTCACCATATCCTGAAAGAGCATCAATCCCCTCCTGTATCCTTGCCCCTCCTGAATCGTTAATGCCCACAAAAGGCACCCCTGCCTTGAGAGCAAGATCCATGACCTTGCATATCTTTTTCGCGTGCATTTCACCCAAACTGCCGGCTCTGGATGTAAAATCCTGTGAAAAAGCAAATACATGCCTTCCATTAACAAGGCCATGACCTGTTATTACGCCGTCAGATGGAATTTCGACTTTTTCCATGCCGAAATTTACGCACCTGTGCGCAACAAACATGTCGATCTCACGAAATGTACCAGGATCAAATAAATGATTTAATCTCTCCCTGGCCGTCAGCTTCCCTTTTTCATGCTGGTTCGCAACCGCCTTTTCACCGCCCATCTTCAGGATTTTTTCTTCCATCTCCCTTAGATGCTTTATTTTATCTTCGACAATCCCCATTAGTTATTCCCTTTCATTTCACACAATCTGAATGTTTGTTATATTTTACCACTGAGACCACGAAGAACACAGTTGTAACCGTTCACGGTTGCCGGTTCACAGTTCACAGTTTTTTGAAGAATCATGTAGCAATCTACGGGGGATGCGCTCGCTATTGCGGTTCAGTGAACCATGCAACGATTGAAGCGTTTTGGATATTGATTTTAGCCGTAAACCGACAACCGTAAACCGTAACCAATAACTTTTTTATATATTTTTTTCTCTGCGTTTTCTGTGCGCTCGGTGGTTAATGTTTTTTTAAAAGATCGAGTAGCTTCTGCGCCGCATTTGTTGGAGCGATTAAGCCTTTTTCCACTTCTCTTTTCATCTTCGGCAGCATCCTTTTAACATCGGGATTATTATAAAACCGCTCTTTCAGCCCTTCATCCAGCAAAGACCACAGCCAGTCAACAGCCTGTTTTTTCCGTTTTGATTCCAGTTCGCCTGTAGCAGTAAGCCTTTGCCTATGATCTAAAACAGTCTTCCATATATCTTCAATGCCGGTTATTTCAAGGGCGCTGCACGTCAAAACAGGAGGCGTCCATGTCGGAGATGCCGGATTCAATAAATGCAGGGCGGTTTCATACTCTTTTTTCGCTTTTTTTACTCTTTCGATATTATCACCGTCTGCCTTGTTTATGGCTATGGCATCAGCCAGCTCAGAAACCCCTTTTTTGATCCCCTGAAGTTCATCTCCTGTCCCTGCCAGCATAAGAACCAGAAAAAAATCTACCATTGATGCCACAGTGGTTTCAGACTGGCCCACCCCTACCGTTTCAACGATAATTACATCAAAACCGGCTGCTTCGCATACAAGCATTGTCTCTCTGGTTTTTCTCGCAACCCCTCCCATGGTGCCTCCTGACGGAGAAGGTCGGATAAATGCTTTTTCCTCAACAGACAGCCTTTCCATTCTGGTCTTGTCCGCCAGGATGCTACCGCCGCTCCTTGTGCTGCTCGGATCAACCGCAAGAACAGCCGGCAGGTTTCCCTTCTTGACAAGGATCATGCCAAGACTTTCAATAAAAGTGCTTTTACCCGCGCCCGGAATCCCTGTTATACCCAGACGCACAGCTTTGCCAGTATAAGGAAGCAGTCTGTCGATAATAGTCCTCGACAAATCCTGATGGGACGCAAGGGAGCTTTCAATCAGAGTAATGGCTTTTGCAAGCACAGGCCTGTCCCGCTTCAGCACCCCCTGGATATAATATTCTGCTTTATTCTGAGTTTTATTCATTTAAATATTTAGGTGTTAGGTGTTAAGTTGTTTTAAAAGATGAACGTCCAACATCGAACATTGAACATCCAACGTCGAATAATGATGTCGCTTCGCTCCGCAAGTTTATAAATTGGCAGAATACCTTATTGAAAATTCGATGTTCATCCTTTTCCAATCTTCTAATTTTTCCATTCGATGTTCGATGTTGGACGTTCGATGTTCGATGTTCATCTTTTTTCAATCCTCTAATCCTTAATCCCTCAATCCCCCTAACTTCTTCTCTAATACATTCAGCGTCTTATTTGCCGATTCCGTCAGGGGTGTTCCAGGGCCGAATATCCCTTTTACGCCTGCATTATAAAGAAAATCATAATCACCGGGAGGGATTACCCCTCCTACAAAGACCATGATGTTTCCGGCGCCTTTCTTTTTCAGAGCATCTATAAGCTGCGGAACAAGAATTTTATGACCCGCGGCAAGGCTTGAGACACCCACAACGTGCACATCATTCTCAACAGCCA
>JASEIZ010000030.1:12195-14265 GCA_030017395.1 Desulfobacterales bacterium
GAGTTTGAAACATAGGGCTGATATCCACATCAAATCCAAAGTCGGCATAAGCCGTGGCAACAACTTTAATCCCTCTATCATGACCGTCCTGCCCCATTTTTGTAACAAGTATTCTCGGCCTTCTCCCCTCTTTTCCCATAAACAACATGGTTCTTTTCCTGATCGAAGCGATTATTTCGCTGTCTCCATATTCAGCCGAATAAACCCCTGATATGCACTGATTTGTAGCCACATAACGCCCAAAAACCTTTTCCATGGCATCAGTTATCTCTCCAACTGTCGCCCTTGCTCTAACAGCAGGAATGCATACTTCAAGGAGATTCTCTCCGGATTCAGCACATTTCGTAACAGCCTCAAGAGCCTTCTTCACAACAGAAAAATCCCGTTTAGCCTTTATCTCTTTTAGCCTTGCAACCTGCTCATCACGAACAGAGTCTGAAACCTCCAAAACATTAAGAGGATCTTCTTCCTCAATCAGGTATTTATTTACGCCAACAATAACATCCTTTCCCTGGTCTATCCGCGCCTGCTTTCTGGCTGCTGATTCCTCTATTCTCATCTTCGGCATACCGGATTCTATAGCCGCGGCCATTCCTCCCAGATTTTCCACCTCCTTAATGATTTTTTTAGCTTCCTGGATTATTCCGTGGGTCAATGCTTCCACATAATATGAGCCGCCAAGCGGATCAACCACATGACATATCTGTGATTCTTCCTGAACTATCAACTGGGTGTTTCTGGCGATCCTGGCGGAAAAATCGGTGGGAAGTCCCACGGCCTCGTCAAAGGAGTTGGTATGAAGCGACTGAGTTCCTCCCAGAACAGCAGACATGCATTCAAGGGTTGTGCGTATGATATTATTATAAGGGTCCTGCTGAGTCAGACTCCATCCTGAAGTCTGGCAATGAGTCCTGAGCATGAGAGATTTGGGATTTTTCGGGTTAAACCGGCCTACGATCTCCGCCCATAAAAAACGGGCGGCCCTTAACATGGCAATATCCATGAAAAAGTTCATCCCTATGCCAAAGAAAAAGGAAAGGCGCGGAGCAAACGCATCGATATCCAGTCCTGCATCAAGTGCTGCCTTTACATATTCCAGCCCGTTGGCTAATGTAAAGGCTGTTTGAAGCGCCGAATCCGCTCCAGCCTCCATCATGTGATAACCGCTTATGCTTATTGTATTGTATTTTGGCATATTTTTCGAGCAGTATTTGATAATATCTGAAACTATCCGCATGGAGTGTTTCGGAGGATATATATATGTGTTTCTTGTCAGATATTCCTTTAAGATATCGTTTTGAATGGTTCCAGTTAACTTGTCCGCAGATACGCCCTGCTCTTCGGCAGCGACTATATATCCTGCCAAAACAGGCAGCACAGCGCCATTCATGGTCATGGAAACAGACATCTCATCCAAGGGAATCTGATCGAAAAGGATTTTCATATCCTCTACAGAATCAATTGCAACGCCGGCCTTTCCAATATCCCCCACTACCCTTGGATGATCTGAGTCATAACCCCTGTGAGTAGCCAGATCAAAAGCCACTGAAAGCCCTTTCTGGCCTGCGGCAAGGTTTTTCCTGTAAAATTCATTAGACTTCTTTGCCGTGGAAAAACCGGCATACTGGCGGATAGTCCACGGCCGTCCGGCATACATGGTGGCTTTCACTCCACGGGTATAAGGAACAAACCCGGGGAATGTATTCATGGATTCAAGTCCTTCCACATCTTCGGCAGTGTAAAGTGGTTTTACCGGTATGCCTTCAGGCGTCATCCAGTCAAGCGAGTCAACAGATTTTCCCCTTAGCTCCTTTTCTGCAAGCTCAGTCCATTTTTCTTTGTCCGAACTCATAGCCATAATCTAACCCTCTAATCCCCTAATCTTTTTTATCACCGCAAAGTCGCAAAGAACGCAAAGATTAAGAGTTTTTTTGTTTTCCGTTGAGAGGACGGAAAACAAAAAGAAACGCATTATCAAAATTGCAAATCAAAAATGATGGCTTCGTAAAAAGTCAGATATACTACTTAAACGTCATTCCGGCGAAAGCCGGACACGTAGTGAAGCATTAG
>JASEIZ010000310.1 GCA_030017395.1 Desulfobacterales bacterium
CTGGATGCCGGATCAAGTCCGGCATGACGATTTCGGGACTTTTTACGAGTTCATCTTGTATAGTTCACTGAAAAAACTGTGAACCGTGAACCGACAACTGTGAACCGTTGAACATCTGAACCATAAACCATTACAATATAAGGTAAATATGTTTGAATTAAAGGTTATCACCTCTTTTGCAGCAGCCCACCGGCTTAAGATGGTAGCAAAAAAATGTGAAAGTATGCATGGTCATAACTGGAAAATTGAGGTTTGTGTGGAAAGTAAAAGATTAAATAATGCTGGAATTGTGATTGATTTTGGAGAAATAAAGAAGCAGGTTGCTGAAATTACTGGAAAGCTTGACCACTGTGTCCTCAATGAACTTGATTGTTTTCGCAATAACAATCCATCATCTGAAAATATTGCTCTCTATATTGCCAATGAACTGCAGGCAACAATAAAGAACAACGATATAAAGGTTACAAGTGTAACAGCGTGGGAATCAGAGGATGCATGCGCAACTTACAAGCTCGTCCCTTGAAACAATTACAGAAATATCTTGTACCTGTTTGCGGATATTTTCAATGCCCCCTTCTTGGCGATCAACCAGTATTACAGCCTTAACCACCTCCAGCCCTTCAGCCCTTGCCCGCTCAATCGCCTTGATCGTTGAGCCTCCTGTTGTAACCACATCATCTATTATCACGACCTTATCGCCAGGCTGGACATCTCCTTCGATCCATCTGACAATGCCGTGATCTTTCCTGGTTTTGCGTATTGAAAAAGCATTTATCGGTTTTTGATTTAATTCAGAGGCAAAAGCAGTCGCCACGGCAATAGGATCTGCGCCGAATGTAAGTCCGCCGATTGCCGCAACATTCAGATCTTTAATTGCATCAAATACAAGATGACCGATTAAAAACATGCCTCTTGGACTCAGAGTGGTTGGTTTGCAATTAACATAAAAACAACTCCTTTTGCCTGAAACAAGTTTAAAGGTCGGTTTGTCGCTATATTTAAAAGATTTTCGACAAAGCATTGCAACGAGTTCCTGTTTCATGGTCTGTATCCTCATGGTTTTGTTGCTGAACCACTCCTGTTTTTTAAGTATTTGTTGATTTTAGAATAATTATAAGATAAAAAACCTCCACTGAATTGGAAGAAGCCTGTTTATGGGATTCAGTGGAGGCTTTGATTAAGGAAAACTGGAAACAGCACTCCCTAACATCAAGGAATTTAATATCATAGAAAATTAATTTTGGTCAATCTAAAAAGAACAGATAGGCTATACATTGTATTTTAACGATTTTTACCGTAAATGGTTACTTGTTTTTGTAGTTATCGGGTGTTTTCTGACTTTTTCCCGCTTTGCCAGGTCCGAAGAGGTCTTTACCCTTGAACAGACAATCAGACAGGCAATAAAAGCCAATCTGGGGCTTAAGTCATCCAGAGAGGATATAAATGCCGCAGCTTCTGCCAAACTGAAACAACGAAGCAATTTTCTTCCAACCCTTGGCGCAACCTATAAATACAGGCGTAACTATGAAGAGGAAACCACGGCTGCTTCTGGCGTAACAGATCCAAAAAACAAGTATGCTTTTACCGGCACATTCACACAACCTTTATTTGCTGGGTTTTCTCTGATTAACAAGTATAAGGTTGCGACCCTTGATCTTGATCTTGCGCGGCTTAATGAAAAGACAGCCCTCCAGGCGGTTGTCTTTGAAGCAAATAAAGTATATTTTACTCTATTAAAAGCGCAAAAGCTGGCGGCAATTGCAAGAGAAGCAGTTACACAGATTTCAGCGCACAAAGATGTGGCAAAAAATTTCTATGAAGTCGGAATGACCCCTTTAAACGATTTGTTGAAAGCTCAGGTTGAACTGGCCAATGCCAGGCAGGATCTTATCGTTGCTCAAAACAATCTGGAAACAGCAAAATCAAATTTTAATATTTTATTGCGCAGGCAAATTAATGCTCCTGTCGAAATCACAGATATTATTGATTATTATTTTTTTGAAAAGAAAATCGAGTTTTGCTTTGATACGGCCGAAAAAAACCGTTTGGAAATAAAAGCAGCGGAACTGCA
>JASEIZ010000311.1 GCA_030017395.1 Desulfobacterales bacterium
CTCCCCTTGCGGGAGAGGGTTAGCACCGCCTACCCCCTCTCCCCTTGCGGGAGAGGGTTAGCACCGCCTACCCCTCTCCCCTTGCGGGAGAGGGCCGGGGTGAGGGGGAATGAGGGTGAGAGGGGGGTAATATTCCCATCCAAAGACAAAAGAATCACAGTCAAAACAGACTCTGTTTCTTTCAAAACTTCATTGTTCCAGAAGCGCAAAACTCGGTACCCTTTTTCTTCCAAATAACCAGATCGTTTAGCATCCAATTCTACCTGTCCGGCATGCTGACCGCCATCAACCTCGATAACAAGTTTTTTCTCCAAACAGACAAAATCAACTATATAAGGACCAACTGGGCGTTGCCGACGAAATTTATATCCACCAAGTTCACGATTGCGAAGATGTTGCCATAATAGCCTTTCGGCATTAGTCATATTCTTTCTAAGTTTTTTGGCAAGATGATTGATTGTTTTCCCCCCCTCACCCTAACCCTCTCCCCAAGGGGCGAGGGAATTTCAGGGAAAATTTGCATCAGGGAAAGAATTTTGAGCCTGCTTCATTTTTAAAGGCATCGAATTCGATGCCTTTAAAATCTGGATTGTGCAACAGCTCCCATAAGCCGATAAATTCAATTGTGCTTCGGCTTCTCATCCAGTTTTGGATAATGTAATTTGTCCTTTCCGAATCTTTGTATTTTGCTATGTCTGTTAGAGAGATATAATCCTCTTTTTCTTTTGAGAATACGACTATTTCAGTTCCCTTAACATTGATTTTTTGTTTAGCCATGAGTTCCCTTCCACCTATACTATAAACGGTTTGCTCTCATTGCCGTGTTTATCAATTGCAATAACAGCTATGCTTTTAGTCAAACCGGTCATTTTAATAACGCCGTCCTCACTGATATCTTTGGCAAATACGGTTCTGTCCATATCAAAAATCTTACCGTCATAACCAACATCCACAAGCAGCATCGCAAGCCCGTCAAGCCCCTTCAAACGATCTCCCTGCTTATCCAGTATCTTTGTTTCAAACCTGGTAATCTTCAACCCCTGTTTGGTTTTCTCAACCTCAATCTCAACATCATCATTAAAATAAAACCCTGTGGAATTAATAAGGTTGTTGACATTTTCCTGGGAGCTTGGCTGCTGCTGTATCTGAAAATTGCGGGACACATCTTCCAGTATTTTGTAGGGAAACTTCAGCATCTTAAAATACACCTCATTGCCGGCGCTGTTCTTCATGGTCGTATCGCCAACAACGGTGCAGGTCTCCGGCGTGATAATATAATAATTGCCCTTTAACTTGCCGCGGGACTGCAAAATGATTCCTTTGAGATAATTCTCATCAATCCTGATGTTTTTCAAATACTCGTCATTCCACACAGGGTAAACCTCAACCGGATCTCCGTCTTTTTCGCCATATATATTTGCAAGCTTGTATTTGCCTGATAAATCCTTTTCATCTCTGCTGCTCTGAAAAAGCCCTAACACAAAATCGATATATGCATCCTTGTTCTCCCTGAGCTTCATAATGCGGGAAAAATCATAGGCCCCTGTGGAAACCACGCAGAATGGCCTTGGAGGCTTGCCGTATTTTTGGTTTTTGCTTGTATCGTTACCGAGGGCCTTTGACTCGCCGATTCTTAGCATTCTCTTTTGCATGGTGTAGATGGCATGCTTGCCGAAATCACAAACGATCCAGCGTCTGCCAAGCTTTTCAGCAACCGCCGCGGTGGTGCCGGAACCGGCGAATACATCCATGACGAGATCGCCGGGGTTGGAAGAGGCAAGGATGATCCGTTCTAAGAGTCTTTCAGATTTTTGTGTGGGATAACCAATATGTTCAGTTGGATAACGAGAAGAGGGGTTTATGTCAGCCCACCAGTCTTCCGGAATTTTTCCCTCTTCCTTCAGCTTTACTCCGGCGAATATTGTTCCACCTTTCTTAATCACATTTCTATTAGCCCTGCTTAAACTCTCTTCTGAATAAGGAACTCTTATATCATCCAAATTTAGCACTACATCCTTGATGAAATCGTAAAAAGTCGTCACTCCGGTGAAAACCGGAGTCCAGAGGCTTC
>JASEIZ010000312.1 GCA_030017395.1 Desulfobacterales bacterium
GGTCATCCTGAATGGATCGATTTTCCCCGTAAAGAAAACTCATGGTCATATAGCTATGCGCGTCGACAATGGCATCTCGTTGATGATCCAGAGCTGAAGTATTCTCTTCTTGCTGGTTTTGATCGCGATATGATCTATTTGGCACAACATTACCGGCTTTTAGAAATTTCAGGACCGGCTCTTTTGTTTCAACATTTTAGCGATAAGGTAATAGCTTTTAAACGAGCAAAATTATTGTTCGTGTTCAACTTTCATCCATCCAAATCTTATGTTGACTATCGATTCGAGGTGCAATCCGGGAAATACCGTATGATTCTTGACAGCGATGCCGAGTTGTACGGTGGCCATGGACGGTTGCTTCCTGATCAACACTACGAGACGTCCATTGATGTCTTAGATGGCGGAAAGCGGGATTTGATCAGTCTCTATCTTCCTACACGCACGGTCATTATTCTGGAGAAGTTGTAAGCCATTTCTTTTTCAGTAATACATGTTCTGCTTAGTAAAAGTGATAAAGCCGTTGACATTTTACTGGCCATTTCATAGACTAATTTTAAATAAAAATACGGGGTATTGCAGTCTTGCGTAGGCGGAAAAAGAGAGAACAACCAAATTTAAAACTAAAAAATTAACCAATAAGGAGGTTTGACATGAAGGAATTTAATAAAATTTTATTTCCAGTTGATCTTTCAGAATCATCGCCAAAACTTGTCCCTTATGTAACGCTTATGGCCCGGAAATTTGGATCGGAAATTCATATTTTATTCGTGGCCCGTGTTTTTGAATATTTTTCCGGTATTTACGTTCCTCATCCTTCTATAAGCAAATTTGAAGATGAGGTGGTACAAGGAGCAAAGAAACGGATTGAAGAATTTACTGAAGAATATTTTTCAGATTTTCCGGCAACCAACGCGAAAGTAGTGGCAGGAGATATCTCGGAAGAGATTTTAAAATATACCGTATCTAATGGCATTGATTTGCTTATCATGGGAACACATGGCAGGAAGGGGCTGGAAAAGGTGGTTTTCGGCTCTGTGGCGGAAAGGGTGGCAAAAACCTCTCCTGTGCCGGTTCTTCTTATAAACCCTTATAAAGTTTCCTGATCTGAAGCAGGAAAAAAAGAAATAGTAACCGTTCACTGTTTACAGTTATCGGTTGACGGTTGGAAAAAACAAAAGGTAGAAGAGAATTATGGTGTTCTCTTCATCCAAAATGCTTCAATCGTTGCATGGTTCATTGAAAAAACTGTGAACTGTGAACCGATAACCGTAAACGATTACATATATTGGAACTTGCCCGTATGAAGGAGGTAAATTATGTTGGCTAAAAACTGGATGAGCAAAACCGTTGTAACTATTGAAGCTGACGATTCCATACAAGCTGGTATGAAGTTGTTGAAGCAGCATAAAATTCGTATGCTGCCGGTTACTAAAAAGGGCAAGCTCGTCGGTGTTATTACAGACCGTGATATAAAAAGGGCGTCAGCCTCTGATGCTACCACGCTGTCGGTTCATGAGCTTAATTATATCCTGTCGAAGGTTAAGGTTAAGGAGATCATGTCTGACAGGCTCATTACAGTTCCTTTTGATTATACCGTGGAAGAAACGGCCGATGTCCTCCTGAATAATAAAATATCAGGTGTTCCTGTGGTCGATCGTGAAGGGAAGCTTGTAGGCACAATAACCCAGAGCGATCTGTTCAGAGTGATAATCTCCTTAACCGGTGTCGGGAAAAAGGGGATCCAGTTTGCATTTCAGTTAAAAGATCAACCCGGTTCTATCAAGGAGGTTGCCGATATTATCCGTGAATATAATGGACGTGTTGTAAGTATTTTGAGTTCACATGAGCGGGTGCCGGAAGGTTATCACAATGTTTACCTCCGCATGTCCGGCATTGACCGGTCAAAGCTTCCTCAACTTATTGAAGTTTTAAAAGCAGAGGCAACCCTTCTTTACATGGTAGACCATGATCAAAACATAAGAGAGATATATTAATATTGATGAACTCGTAAAAAGTCGAAAAGTTCTCTTTTCCGTCATTCCGGCGA
>JASEIZ010000313.1 GCA_030017395.1 Desulfobacterales bacterium
CTTTCGCCGGAATGACGGAAAACGGTGTTTTTGGACTTTTTACGAGTTCATCAATAATCACATACCCTTTCCTATAAATCCCTTGACCGTGCAAATTAAATATTGATAGATAATCTCGATGAATTCGTAAGAAAACGAGTAACTATTCAGCCACAGATTCACACAGATGAACGCAGATAGGGTTAAATACAAGTAACCGTTCACGGTTCAGAGGTTCAAAGTTCAAGGTTAAACTGATTTACCATAACAATATTTGCGCCATCGCACCCGTGTCATTTACTCGTTCCCACGCTCCAGCGTGGGAATGCATAAAATATCAGTGATGATCAGCGTAAATCTGTGGCTGAATAATTACAAACGGACAATCGTATAATCACTTTTAAAGATAGCTGCTATTCACGTAACAAATTGAAACGCTTTAATATTTGTGATATACAAAAAGTATTTGCACTGCAATCGGTGGATTCTTGAATTTAGCCGTTGGCAAGGTATCAAAAACGCATAGAATATGGAATAAGTAGAGACAAGTTCAATATCTTGTACTCTTTAAGGACAGTCATAGAGGATTATCACTGGAGTATTTTAGGAGGCTAAACATGAGAAGATTTGCAAAATGGCTCTGCTTGCTCTTGTTAACGACTGCATTATTGATGCCGCACTACGCCAATGCTGCACGGGGCATAAATGTTCGGCCCATATCTCCGTCAGGCGAAGAAGTCAAAGGCGATCAATGGCTTTTTGTAATAGGAATAGACACCTATATTAACTGGCCTCGCCTCAATACGGCAGTAAATGATGCAAAATGCATAAAAGATGTTCTTCTTTCCCGCTATTATTTTGACAAAGACCACCTGATAGAGCTCTATGATGAACAGGCTACACGCAGAAACATCCTGAGCAGGCTTCGTTTTCTCGCAAAAAAAGCGCGCAAAGATGATTCGCTTGTTATTTTCTATGCAGGCCACGGGCATTTGGACTCTATTACCAAATCAGGAAGCTGGATTCCCGTGGAAAGTGGTGAAAAAGATGTATCTGCCTGGATTTCTAATCACGACATAAAGAATTATCTAAAAGCAGATGCAATCAAGGCAAAACATATACTGCTTATATCCGACTCATGTTTTTCCGGAGATTTTTTCCGTGGTCACAGAGGCAAGCTTCCCGATATTACAGACAAGGTAATAAAAAAAGCATACAACCTAAGTTCAAGGCAGGCAATTACTTCAGGTGGTCTTGAACCTGTGAGCGATGATGGGTTTGGGAAAAACAGTGTTTTTTCATATTTTCTTGTAAGAGCTCTAAAAGAAAACCAGAAACCTTTTTTTGTGCCTTCGGACTTTTTCTCTGATATCAAGGCAGGTGTCGCTGAAAATGCTGAACAGTTTCCACAATTCGGTTCCCTCAAGGACACAGGTGGTCAACAGGGCGGTGAATTGGTTCTGTTTTTGAAACAGGATGCGCGTTTGCATGATTTGTCGGATATAACAAACAAAAAGCTAAAAAAAATTGAGCGACTTCAACAAATGGAACTTGAAGCAAAGGAAGCCAGGAGGAAAGAAGCTGAAGAAATTTCCAAAAGGGAAAAAGACTTGGCTGAATTAGATGCCAAAATCGAAGCTATGAAGAACCGTCTTGGCACCTCTGCGGGATCAACTGATGACAGCATAGATAATATGCTGGCTATGGTAGAGCAGAAAGAGGTGCAAAAGAAGAGGCTTTACGAGCTCAGGCGTCAGAAGGAAGAGGATGAACAAAAAAGGAATGATGAGATTGCCAAACTAAAGAAAGAACGTGAGGATAAGATAATTACCGCTCTAACTCTAGAAGTGAAAAAATACAAAAAAATCATTTCGTCAGAATTTGGTAAGACCATGAAGTCTAAAGCCTGGCAGAGCCTTATTGCTAAATGCCCTCCTGGATGGGCAGACGGTGTTGATGAAGGTAATACTCAGTCATTATTGTGGACTCCGGAGGAACGGCCACTTCGTTTGAAAGAACTTAAAATCCAAGAAGAAAAGCAAAAAACCCGGGAGAGGATTGAAGATG
>JASEIZ010000314.1 GCA_030017395.1 Desulfobacterales bacterium
GAGAACTTTTCGACTTTTTACGAGATCATCAATTTTGAGCAGGTTCTTACTATTATAATAGATCGGAATTTATAACAAAATGAAACAAAAGATAAAAAATTTGATACTTAAAGCAATGCTGAAGGCCCATGAAAAAGGGGACCTGCCGTCGTTTGAATTCCCTGATGTCGAGGTGGAAGCGCCAAGGATTGAGTCTCACGGTGATTTTTCAACCAACATTGCCATGGTTATGGCATCGGTTCAGAAGATGCAGCCGAAAAGGATTGCGGAGGCAATAATCAAAAATATCGACGATCCAAAAAGAATAATATCAAAAACAGAGACAGCAGGACCCGGCTTCATCAATTTTTTCATAAACAAGCTGTCCTGGCATCCTGTTTTGCTCAGGATTCATGAAGAAGACGGCAGGTACGGTGCATCCGATATTGGCAAAGGCATGAAAATTCAGGTGGAGTTTGTAAGCTCAAATCCAACAGGGCCTTTGCATGTGGGGCATGGACGCGGGGCAGCGGTCGGAGATGCAGTGGCAAACATTTTGCTTTTTTGCGGATATGATGTTGAAAAAGAGTATTATATAAACGATTCGGGCAGACAGATAAATACCCTCGGACGATCTGTTTTTCTCAGATACAGGCAGCTGTTTGGAGAAAATATAGAATTTCCGGACGACTGTTATCAGGGAGATTATATACTGGATCTGGCAGGACTGATAAAAGAGGATAATGGTCGCGCTTTTCTTGATCAAAAAGAGGATGAGGCCGTGCTTTATTGCGCGCGATTTGCCGCAAAAAATATTATTGCAGGCATCAGGGATGATCTTAAATCCTTTGGTGTGGAGTTCGACAACTGGTTCAGCGAACAAAGCCTTTATGACTCAGGCAAGGTTGACGAGGTTTTAAATTATTTTCGCAGCCGGAATATTATATATGAAAAAGACGGGGCGCACTGGTTTAAAACAAAAGACTTTGGAGATGAAAAGGACAGGGTGGTTGTGCGCAATAACGGCCAAACCACATATTTTGCGTCTGATATCGCATACCACAAAGACAAGTTCGACCGCGGGTTTGAGCATGTAATAGATATATGGGGGGCAGATCACCACGGTTATATCCCGCGTATAAAAGCTTTAATAGAAGCAGCCGGATACGGTAAAGACCGGTTCGATGTAATTTTGGTTCAGCTTGTAAATCTCCTGCGGGGCGGACAGCCTGTAGCCATGTCAACAAGGGGGGGTGAATTTATTACTCTTGCCGATGTAATAAGTGAAGTGGGGTCTGATGCCGCAAGGTTTATTTTTCTTACACGTCATCATGAAAGCCCGCTTGATTTCGACCTGGAACTCGCAAAGAAAAAGACAAACGAAAATCCTGTTTTTTATGTTCAATATGTTCATGCCAGAATATCGAGCATTATAAGAAAGGAGTGTAAAAAAGGGATAGAGAATACAGGATGGAACGAGAAGACGGTTTTCATGTTGAAGGAGCCTGAGGAGATCAATCTGATTAAAAGCTTAGGCAGCTATCCGGAGGCGGTAAAATTAAGCGCCGAGTTTATGGAGCCTCATCGTATAACGTTTTATCTTATGGATCTTGCATCCTCTTTTCATACCTATTATAATAAACACAGGGTGCTGACTGATGATCCATTATTAACAGGCGCGCGGATGTGTCTCGTTGTCGCCGTAAAAAAGGTCATTAAAAACGGTCTCACTCTTCTTGGCGTGTCTGCACCTGAAAAAATGTAGCTAAGCCTGATACCATTGTTTACCGCAGAGCCGCAGAGAACGCAAAGGGAAGATAGATTTTCCTTTCTGTTGAGAGGACAGAAAGGAAAAAACTAACGCTTTCAGGGCATTCAAACGATTGGATCGTGATGGATATCAATTCTTAAATTATCAGGTCTTCATTTAGGTTTGATTCTGAATTTCAATGTGTCCCTTATGCGGGATGGCATAGTAAGAATAGTGAACGAATTAGGTGAATGATGAACTCGTAAAAAGTCGAAAAGTTCTCTTTTCCGTCATTCCGGCGAAAG
>JASEIZ010000315.1 GCA_030017395.1 Desulfobacterales bacterium
TTCATGGTTTCGACTGCCAATACCGATGGGCCCGAAGTCTCTTTCTTCATCGGCTTTCACAATACCATATATATATTGGCCTTGTTCAGTCATTGGTTGTTAGTCATTAGTCATTGGTCATTAGTCATTAGTCATTAGTCATTGGTCATTGGTCATTGGTCATTGGTTGCTCGTTATTGGCCACTGTCCACTGTTCACTAATCACTGTCCACTAAATACTCAGCCAGCTCCTCAAACCTTTCTTCATCCTTTCCGAAGATTAGCTCTTTAAAATATTCGCTCACTTTTTTGGTTTTTTTCAACTCTACAACGACAATATCCTCGGCAAGTAGAGGAATGACATCATGATAAGCACCTATAAAGAGCACACCTGTTTCTTTCTCTTTTAGGGTCTGATTTATGGCGCCGGCAATAAATTTATCCCTTTTCATCATAAGCCGGTCTTTATGAAATCTGTATCCTATATAAGCCGAAGTCCTTTCCCAAACCGATTTGCTCTGGGAAAGTTTGAGTATCCGATTATATTCTTCCTTAAGAAGCGCAATATCTTCTGTTTTTCTGATCTCCCCGCCTCTTCTGATCAAATCAACGATAATCCGGTAATTTTTACTCTCTTTTTGGGCTCCTTCTTCAATGATCTTCAGGCCGAGTTCACCATCTGCCATTAATCCATCCTGATAAATTTTCAAATTATCGGCATTTAGTTTTTTGAAATATTTCTCAATATTATCCCAAAATGTGGACACAGTCTGTTTGTGTCTTTCCCAACGCTCTATTCCGCATATCTGTGTACTTCTTTTATCGATGTCGGGTGCAATGCTCCCCAAATCAGAACCCACATGAATAATCGGTACATAAAGCAGTTTTCTCATTTGATCTCTGTCCACCAACCACTAACCACTGTTCACTGTCCACTAACCACTGTTCACTGTCCACCAACCACTGTTCACTGTCCACCAACCACTGATTCCCTGACGTCTATCCAACCTCTGACATCCGCTTCTTTAAAAGAACATCGATCCTCCTGGCAATAATCGCTGAGCATCTGATATGCTTTTGTCATTTTCTCAAACCGTTTTTGTGCTTTCAGATTGCCAGGATATTTATCGGGATGGAATCTCTTGCTCATTTCCCTGTAGGCGCCCTTGATTTCCGAAATCGTCGCTTCTTCGCCTAAACCCAACATCTCTCTTGCTTTGTTTACCTCTCCGAATTCTACCTTTTTCATCTCCAGAGTAGTAAAGCTGTAAGGGGGAAGGGGACCCAAAATCCTAAAATTAACACTGCCATTGTATTGCTTATCCAGTTGATCTATCCTTGCTTCAAAGATTTCACCTCTATCCTTGTTAATCAGAAAGGCCATATTCATTATCATAGTATCATCCATAATATCGTGGCGGCGATGGTCTTCTGCCTCTTTCTTCAGAACACTCAACAACTGAAAAGCAAGTTCCTCTCTTTTTTTATCCAATAATGCCTTGACCGTTTTTCCTAAGTTTATTTTGATTTCAAAAACCTTTTCAGCAGATTTTGTCAGCGCCTCTTCTTTGAGTCTCTTGATTTCCTCTTTTTCGGCTATTTCCTTTAAAACTGGTTCTAAATTGCTCCATAGCGCGACTACATCGAGTTCTATTTTGTTTTCCATCTTCTTAAGGTTGGTATTGATCCGGCCATAACCCTTTTTCAGAATTTTCTTAAGATCTTCTTCGCCTTGAATTATGGTTCCAAATTTCATAGGAATAATGTGATGACTTTTCATCACCATCTCGATAACAATTTGATAAATGGCCAGATTGCTAAGAAGGGCTTCTCTGGGTAAGGAATCAAATTCAATTAGCGGCGAATTACAGGAATTACTAACCACGGCAGCAATATTCTTATAGGGGAAAAAGTAAACGTCTTCCTGTTCAATACCTATGGGACCGAATGTTTCCCATTCATCTCTATTTGTAAATCCATAAATATATTTTCCATCTTGCGTCATTATTTTCCTCCGAATTTGTCACTGGCAATAAAATTG
>JASEIZ010000316.1 GCA_030017395.1 Desulfobacterales bacterium
CATTCAAGACAATATCTTTCGGCAATCGTTTTACTCTGGCCTGTTTGCCCGCTATAATGGGTCTTCTTCCAATGCCCGGGGGAGCCCTTTTTTCAGCGCCTATGGTGGAATCAAGCGCTGCAGGAAGCGGGCTGTCGGCCGAACTTAAAACAGCAATAAACTACTGGTTCAGACATGTTTGGGAGTACTGGTGGCCATTGTATCCCGGGATGATTCTGGCAATAAGCCTTTTAAACGTAAAGCCCTGGCAGCTTATTGCAGCACAATTCCCTTTGTGTCTTGGTGTGTTGGTCAGCGGCAACATCTTTCTTTTGTCGGCTTGTCCAAAGAAAAAATCAAACACAACCCCGTCCCTGAAAGATGTCAAAAGATTTCTTTATGAGATCATCCCTTTTGGATTGGTCATCTTTGCCATGTTCGGCCTTGACTTTATAATAGACTATATACGCCTCCCGTTTACCTGGCCCAAATATCTTAATTTCCTGACAGGTCTCATTTTGGCCCAGGGCTGGGTAATAAAAACAAATAATCTGCCGGCGCTGCTGATAAAGAAGGCATTATTCCATCGATTTACACTCAACATGGCCCTGATCATATTGGGAATCATGGCCTTTAAAGGTATTTTGATAGAGACTCACATGATCGGCAAAATTCAGGAGGAGCTGATCCGTTATCACATACCAACGGTTTTTGTGGTGGCTGCTCTGCCATTTATCTCCGGCCTGGTTATGGGGATCGCCCTGGGGTTTGTCGGCAGTTCCTATCCCCTTATCATCGTTCTTCTTCAAGGGCAGATTCAGGGCGCCGAGATGCTTGCCTATTCCACTCTTGCCTATGGCTTTGGTTATATGGGGATGATGATGAGCCCTGTTCATCTGTGCCTTCTTGTGAGTAAGGACTACTTTCATGCTGACCTGGCCGGAACCTACAAGCTGCTTATAAAACCCATGATTTTCGTTCTAATTTGGACGGTTTTTCTGTTTGTGATTTATAAAACGGTATTTGCGCTGTGATAAAAACATAGCGCTTTTGCTGTACGCGTTCCCTCCTGCCAACCAATGACTATAGCAACGGATATCGGTTATCTCAAAAACATATTGAACCGCAATAGCGAGCGCATTCCCCGTAGCTTGTCGAAGCGGAAGCAAAGATACCGCTTATATATACGGGGCTGCGGGGTTAGCGAGCGAATCTAAAAATGGCAAGCTTCCTTACGGTCGAAGATTCCCCGTAGCTTGCTACAGAGAATCTTCAAATATCAGCCAGAATTTTGTATTTGAAATAATCAGCATGCCGTTATCAGCAATATTTTTGAAAATATCGGGCTTTTGCTTTGTCAAAGCTGACTCCTTCTGTATCCGGCAGTTCTGCAGGTCTCAGTAAAACCCCGCTTTGCTTAAATATTCTTTACCTTTCTTGTGATTTCTGCCATAATTTTTTAGCCTCATATATATACCACCTTAATTTTGTTGGTTAATTTAAAAACATTCTATGTTTGGAGGCATGCCTTATCTTAACAAAATATGAAAAAGGAAATTGTAAGGTGATAGTAAAATTCTCACGTCATGCAAAACGAAGAGCAAAGCTCTATGAAATACCGGAATTAAAAATTGAGAAAATATTAGCGGATTCGGATTTAAGCAAGGGTGAGCATGAGTTAATCAGGGATATTGCCGGTTTTAAATATCCAATAAAAATCATTGTTTCAGTTGAAAACAATATTATAACCGTAATTACAAACTATCCTTTGAAGAAAGGAAGAAGTAAATGAAAGTATATTATGATGAAGAAGTAGATGCTCTGTACTTTAAGCTTGGTGATCAAAAACCAGATGGGGTTATTGAAATCGCAGAAGGTGTAAGTATTGATACCACAACTGATGGAAAACTTACCGGCATTGAAATACTCAAAGCATCCCAAAAAATTAATATTGATACTATCTTGTCCTATGCTCTTGAACTGAACAGCGAGCGCATTCCCCGCTGCTTGCGGCGGGGTTAGCGAGCGG
>JASEIZ010000317.1 GCA_030017395.1 Desulfobacterales bacterium
TGTAAGCCCATTTCTCATTACCGGTGTTGTAGGGAGGATCAATGTAAATACACTTGATTTTCCCGGCGTAAAGCGGAAGGAGAGCCTTGAGGGCTTTCAAATTGTCCCCGTGGATGATGAGATTGTCATGCAGGCTGACCTTGTCCGTAAGGCTCTTGTCCTTTTTCGGAATCAGCTCATGATACTTGACAAGCAGATGATGGTTTTGAACGAACGATTTACCCTTAAACTGAATTTGCGCCATACCATGTCTCCGTTTTTTAAATCGTTATCTTATTTTTGAGAATCAGCGCTATAAACAACAGACCCTTTTCCTCTTTCAATTCAGTAACAATCCTATTTTTTGCCATAAAAATTCTGTATCCTATCCGGGCTTAGAAATAAAGGGAAAATGTTGAGAGCATCAAAGCATCCCAAGTTTACCAATATTTTACCTTGACTTTCTTAGCCTGGAGATTGATAATATTATCATGATTATAACACATCACAGAGAAAAGCTAATAAATGCAATAATTTATTTTGCCAATCATACAAATTATTGCGGCAAAACAAAGTTGCTGAAACTTCTATATTTTTTGGACTTTACCCACTTTAAGCAGACGGGCAGGTCCGTCACGGGGCTGGACTATTTCGCATGGGATATGGGGCCGGTTCCCAAGGATCTTTTTGAAGAACTCACTGGCAATATGAAGCCGGACATGAAAGACTCTGTTCACGATCTTTCAAAAGAAAAAGAATTTCAGCAGGTCCGGTCTAAAAGGAAGTTCAACAACCAGTATTTTTCTAAACGTGAAATGAAATGTTTAGAGGATATCTCTTTTATTTTCAAAGATGCCAAGGCTGATGCCATGGTCGAGTCCTCCCATTTAAAAAATGAGCCGTGGGACAAAACCCTCAAAGAGAAGGGTAAGTTTCAAAAGATCGATTATATGCTTGCCATTGACAGCGATATCACAAGCCTTCCTCATGATGAGGCCAAGGAACGGCTGCAAGAACGCTCAGAGATGTACAGCATATTCGGAGCAAGCTAATTGCAAATCCGGGGAGCTATCTATCATCAAAGACCCCTATCTTTTCGTAAAAACCACCTCCCAAAAGAAAAACAGGCCTTCAACACCCGGATGTATCAAAAAACAGAGTTTGTTCTTTATCCCAGGAAACAAAACGTTTTTTAAATTGGATACATGGGTTCAGTTGCACGAAATATACGAATTTTGGCCAAAAGATATAGACACGAATAAAGATATAAGTGTCGAGGGAAGTCTTGACGCCAAATTAATTGATGATATCGTTAATTGTCTGTTCGAGGCTGAAGAGGACAACCTCATTACAACACACAAAAACCTTCTGCGACCACCGCTGCGGGATTCTTTGCTTAAGCTCAAAGCAAAATTTAGCAGAGAGAAGTAAAAAGTGAGAGAAAGCCCTTCCCGAGTTCCAACAGGAAATGTTCGAGCTTGCCGATGATGGCAAATTCCAGGTCGGACTCGGAATATCTGGCCTTTTCATCCAGCCCGCGTCGTGCTTGGGGACATCCTCAGTTTATAAGTTTATATTGTCAAGAAGTAACTATTGATTTTCTTTTGCGATCTTTTCACCGCCAATAGCCATAGAGTTCAGTATTTGTCTAAAAAGGGGTCTGCCTTTGACCCTTAATGATATTATTTTGGTTGAATGTTGTCTTTTCGCCAGCACTTTTCTTGATGAAACAAGTGCCTCTTCTTTAACGTAGGCTGCAATTTCTTTCTTCCAAAATCCTTCTCGGAACTCAGCACATGCTTAGAATCATATTTTTATAACATCTTGAAAATTTTTACAAATGAACCACAGAAAAGTCAAGGAAAACCAATACAGAAGTCTTGGAGTATCAAATTGTAAAATTTAGGAGGACATAAAGGGGTTTATTGATTAATACGAACATAAATTTGATGAACTCGTAAAAAGTCCAAAAACACCGTTTTCCGTCATTCCGGCGAAAG
>JASEIZ010000318.1 GCA_030017395.1 Desulfobacterales bacterium
TTTCGCCGGAATGACGGAAAAGAGAACTTTTCGACTTTTTACGAATTCATCAACTAAGGGTCTGTTATGAAATATTCGATTAGGACTAACCGCAATTTAAAGAAAAGCATATGAAAAAAACAGGTTTTTTATTTGACGAAAGATATCTGCTTCACGATACCGGTTCCTATCATCCGGAAGTGCCTGCAAGACTTCAAGCTGTTTATCAGGGAATAAAAGAAGCCGGTCTTCTTCCCATGCTTACTTTGATTCATGCCAGCCTTCCGGATTTAAAATGGATCGAGGCTGTACATGACAAAGAATACATTAAGCGTTTTGAAATAGCTTGTGTTACAGGCAAGTCAATCTTCGACTGCCCCGACAACCAAATATGTCCGGCAACATACGAGACAGCGCTTCTGGCTGTCGGAGGTATCCTTGATGCAACACGTCTTGTCATGAATGCCGAAATAGACAATGTCTTTTGTGCTGTGAGGCCCCCGGGGCATCATGCTGAAATCAACAAGGCAATGGGATTCTGCTATTTCAACAATGTAGCGATTGCAGCAAGGTATCTGCAAAAAGAATGGGGTGTAAAAAGGGTTGGAATCGTTGATTTTGATGTTCATCATGGCAACGGTACGCAGCATATATTTGAAGATGACCCAAATGTTTTTTATTATTCAATCCACCAGCATCCTTCATTTGCTTATCCGGGAACAGGAAGGGAATTTGAAGAAGGGGAAGGTGCTGGATTGGGATTTACCAAGAATTCTCCGGTATTGCCAGGCAAGGAAGATAGTGAGTATAAACGTCTCATAACAAAGGACCTTTTTCCTAACTTTGAATCGTTCAGGCCAGAGGTAATTATTGTATCGTCCGGCTTTGATGGTCATGTTGATGATGATATGTCGGATATCAGGCTGTCAACTGAATCGTTTTCATGGATAATAAGAAGCATGGTCGAACTGTCTGATAAATATTCAAACGGAAGGTTGATCTCCGTTCTTGAAGGAGGATACTCACTTAAACGTCTTCCGGAGCTTGCAAAAAACCATGTTGAAATTTTGCTGAATTATAAATAATAATGGAATTTAACTTTTAAACAAAACTTAATAGTTAAGCCGCAAATACACTAAGGCAACAAAATCATAATATAATTCTCTTGATACCGTTTTTTTTCTTTGAGCTTAGCGGCTAAACTGTTACAATGAAACAAGATATTTTGAACAAAAGTAGTGGAGGAAAAAATGTTTGTCAGCAAATCGATGACTAAAAAGATTATCACAATAAACAAAGATGCTGATATTCTTGAGGCAAGGGAAAAAATGGCCGAACATCATATACGTCATCTTCCGGTTATAACCAGAGATTACCACCTGATCGGAATCGTTTCGGATCGTGATATTAGAAGCGCCATGCCTTTAAGCGATTACAACAGCAAAAAAATAAGTTCTAAGGTCGCAAAGCTCAAAATAAAAGACATCATGACAATAGATCCTATTACCATTTCTCCATTACATACTATTCAAGATGCCCTTGTGCTTATGCAGAATACACGTGTTGGGGCGTTTCCTGTTGTAGATGAAAAGGGAAAACTCAGAGGTATTATCTCTGTACGCGATCTTCTTCGCGCGTTTATCAATGTTATGGGCATGGAAGACCCTGGAACATTAATGTGCATCATTGTGGAAGAAAAACTCGGCCAGATGAAAAAAATTGTCGACGCAATAACTGAAGAACATATTTCTTTTGGAAGTATTATGGTGGCAAGGTATTGGGATAAAGAAAAGCGGGCGGTTTTTCCATATTTATTGACTCAAAATATATCCTCTTTAAAGAAAAAATTTAAAAACATGGGTTATGAAGTACTCGACCCGATGAAATGGTATATTGATCAGCTGCCGAAAAATGACTGAATTATACAGCTTTTATGTAAAATCAAACTTGATGGCTTCGTAAAAAGTC
>JASEIZ010000319.1 GCA_030017395.1 Desulfobacterales bacterium
TTTCTTTTGTCTTTATGTTCTTTAATTTGATTATTACTGAGGGGGTGGCTGGCGGATTTAACAAGCCTGGCATCTATGGCAATGCCTTCATTAATGGTAAGACCCTGACTTTCAAACTGGCGGAGGATTTCGGTATTTATCTGATCCATGGCATTTTTAGACAATCTGCCTCTGAAGCGTGAGTAAGTTGAATGATCAGGAGCCGGTTTACCGAAGGGAAGGGAGAGGAACTTTTTGAAGGACAAACGATCGTTGATCTGGTTTTCGAGTTCAGGATCGGAGTTGATATGGAACCATTTTTGGAGCATGAGGCATTTAAACAGCAGTAAAGGAGGATAAGCATCGGCGCCTTCTGCGCTTGTGCCGACGGCATAATGACTTAGCAGAATGGATTCGACTCTTGACCAGTTGATGGATTTATCGATGTTTTCCATTATTGCGAGGCTGCGGTTATGTTTTAAGGAGCTTGCAAGTGCGAGATCGGCAAAACCTAAAGATTTATCTATTTTTTTAAAGCCCATATTATCCTCCAGAAGTTAGTGAAATTATGGTGGAAATATGTCATAAAACAGACACAATGTCAAGTAAAAACAATTAGATATGTCATTTTTATTAGAGGTCAATAGCGGGATTTTCGAGGTCTTTTTTATCAATAAAAATTTGTTTTCTATATTTAAAACCATAAAATTAAATTTTAACCAAAAACACCAAAATCTTGGAGTTGTGCAAAGCTCTCAGTACTTCTGGCCTGAAAGCTTTCGCATCAACGATCTTGCCGTGGGATTGAACGAAAAAGGTCACCATGTGACAGTTTTAACTGGAATACCAAATTATCCAGATGGACATTTTTTTCAAGGCTATGGTTTTTTTAAAAATGTGCGACAGGAAAGAATAGAAACGTCCCTTTTTTCTCATTTAATGGGTGACGACATGCCTCTTACGTGATAAAATAGATTAAAATAGCGGAGGAACAAAATATGCGTACCATAATATTATCAGATTCACTGGCAAATGAAATTAATAAGGTAGCGCGGGAGTTCGGTTATACGGAAGAGAAGCAGTTCATTGAGGATATGCTTAAGGAAAAAGTATTGGAACACAAAAAACATCTGTTTATGAAGGGAGTGGCAGATATCCAGCGTAAGCTGGCTGCAAAGGGTGTGACAGAAGATGAAATCATTGCTGATTTTGAGCGGTTTCGCCACTCACAAAGCAGGTCATCGGCTACATGAAACTTGTTGTCGATGCCAATATCTTTATCTCGGCGTTAATAGGTGGCAAGGCGGCAGAACTTTTGTTTAACCCGAATTTCGAACTTCTTACCACAGAGCGGACAACATGGGAAGTAAAGAAATATCTTCCGGAGTTGGCTGCGTATACCGAAAAAAGTCCTTCAGACCTCTTGCTTTTGTTTGAGCTAATCCCGGTAAGAGCGTGTCAATCCAAAGAATATGAAACCTCTTTATCCACGGCGCAACTTCTTGTTGGTGATCGGGACCCATTTGATGTTGATATCCTCGCACTAACTCTGAAAACTGGGGCTCCGCTGTGGAGCAATGACTCTGATTTTGAGGGAATAGAGGAAATTACTCTATTGAAAACGAAAGACATCATAGATCTGGTTAGATTCTTCAAGGCTGATGGGCCAAATAAACAAAGAAAATAAAATGCTGAAAAGAAAAAAAGGTAGGCTTTATCCCATTTCTCGAAGAATACTACCGTCTTTTGCGAGGGGGTACTTCATTGGCTGGTATTGTGAAAAGCCGAAATAGTATGAGGAATAGGATGAGGATACTTGTAACAGGCGCTTCCGGCTTTATCGGCACGAATTATATTGAACTGCTGTTGAAAAATGTTGGTATGCAATGAAAGTGCTGCTCATCACTCAATACTTCTGGCCTGAAAGCTTTCGCATCAACGATCTTGCCGTGGGATTGAACGAAA
>JASEIZ010000031.1 GCA_030017395.1 Desulfobacterales bacterium
AAGGAAATAGAAAGCTCACTGAAAGACAAGCTTAAATGAGTCAAGGTTATAAAGTTGCATGGGCTCGTGTTGCAGAAAACGATTTAAAAGAGATAATTGATTATATAGCAATCGACAGCCCGGCCAATGCATTAAAAATTTTCCAGAAAATCAAAAAAAAAGCGTCCGGCCTATATACTATGCCGGAAAGATGCCGCATAGTTTCTGAGCTTAAGGACCAGGGTATTTTGCAGTATCGAGAATTAATTGTACCACCCTGGAGAATTGTTTTTAGAATATCAGAAATAAAAATTTACGTTTTATCTGTTCTGGATTCAAGACGAAACATCGAGGATGTCCTGTTAAATAGACTAATTAAATAGCTGTAAACAAAGCCTTTCACGAGCAACAAAATGGCAAATCAGGTTTTGCTCTTGTTTAATATACAAAATGCCGATGCGTTTGAAGAATTTGCATTGTTTAACTCAGGCGTGATTGGTATATTGAACCGCAAAAGCGAGCAAAGCGAGCTTCCTTTTGAGTCCAGAGCTTGCTCTGGGTTCATACCTTTGATTTGGCAGCAGAATATTTTAATACCCTCCATAGTAAAGGTATTCAAGGTTCAAACACAGATTTTCTGATTTGCGCTGTTTCAACAAGAAACAATATGCCCATATTTTCAACTGATAATGATTTCAATCATTATAAAAAACATATTCCAATTGCTCTTCACGCGCCAAGAGCGATAAAAAAATAAAAGGACATATAGCGTCCATAAATAAATTGACGTATCGTTATATTATTAATAGTATTTTTATATAGTTAGATCAGCCATCCTGGACTTATCGGATAGTCAGGATTGATGAACTCGTAAAAAGTCGAAAAGTTCTCTTTTCCGTCATTCCGGCGAAAGCCGGAATCCAGTAAATTCAATGCGTTCTGGATGCCGGATCAAGTCCGGCATGACGATTTCAAGACTTTTTACGAGACCATCAGGATTTGGTTTCTTGATTTTTTCTTTTTTTCGTTTCTTCGTCCCTGAGGTCTTTTTTTAGAATTTTGCCGACATTTGTTTTTGGCAGCTCTTTTTTGAATTCTATTTCAGTTGGAAATTTGTACCTGGCCATCTTGTTTGTGCAAAATTCAAGAAGTTCTTCCTGCGTTGCAGTTTCCCCTTCTTTAAGCACAACAAAAATTTTAATTGCTTCGCCTCGGGTTGGATGCGGCACTCCAATTGCACATGCTTCCAGCACCTTGGGATGTTCATAAAAGACTTCTTCAACATTGCGCGGATAAACATTTAACCCGCCGGATATAATCATATCCTTTTTGCGGTCAACAATAAAAAAGTAACCGTCCTCATCCATTTTGGCGATATCCCCTGTGTAAAGCCAGCCATCTACCAGAGTTTTTTCTGTTTCTTCAGACATATTCCAGTAGCCTTTCATAACCTGGGGGCCTTTAATAAGAAGTTCCCCTGTTTCTCCAACAGGAACATCTGTTTTTCCTTCAACCAGGTCAATTATGCGGCAAAGTGTGTCCGGAATAGGCAGACCAATGCTTCCAACCTTTCTCTTGCCGTTAACAAACGGATTTACATGGGTTACAGGGGTGGCCTCGGTTAAACCGAAACCTTCCACGATAACCGCCCCTGTTTTGTTTTCAAAGGCCTTAATAACTTCAACCGGAAGGGGAGAGCTGCCTGAAAAGCAGCCTTTGATCGAAGTTATGTCTGCCTTAACAATATCAGGATCATTAAGCATTCCGATTATCATTGTCGGAACAAATGCTACAATAGTTGGTTTGTATTTATTTATGGATTCTATCAAAGGTTTTGGTTGGGGTTTTGGAACAAGGATAATTTCCCATCCCATGCGTATAGACCAGTTCATGCAAGGCGAAAGCCCGAAAGCATGGAAGAACGGAAGGGAGCCAAGCATTACTTCATTGCCTTTTTTAAATGTTGGAAACCATGCTGAAATCTGCTGGATCTGTTTGCTCAGGTTTGCATGTGTCAGCATCACCCCTTTTGAGACTCCAGTGGTCCCGCCTGTATACTGGTACATGGCTACATCGTCAAAAGAGATGTCCACAGGGTGTGGCTTTGAAGAACATTTCGCCAGAACATCCTTCCACTTATAAAGATTGTCGGCAGATTTAACACTTGCGGCCAGTTTTTTCTTTTTGGCGACGAGCTTAAACAGCAAATTTTTTGGAAAAGGGAGATAATCGCCGATAGATGTATAAACAATCTACTTTATATTTGTTTTTAATCTGAGATCAATCATTCTATTGGCAAGCAGATCAAGAGTGATGAGAGCTTTTGAACCTGAATCATTGAATTGATGATGTAGTTCTCTGTCTGCATAAAGGGGGTTATTCATTACGGCAATTGCGCCAATCTTTAATATGGCGTAATAGCTGACAACGCAGGGAATAAGGTTCGGGAGAAGGACGGCTACGCTGTCCCCCTTTTTTATGCCAAAATCATTCAGGCAGGCGGCAAAACGGCTTACCATATCATTCAGCTCATGGTATGAAACCTTATATCCCTGAAAGTTCAGGGCGGTTTTATCAGGGAACCTTTCTGCTGATTTCTCGAGAAACCCCACAATGTGTGTTTCTTCATATTCTAAAGTTTCCGGGATATCCCTTCCATAATGAGCCAGCCAGGGTTTATCCTGACACCCAGTTTCCTTTGCCATACCGGTTTCCTTTTTGGTTGTTTAAAAACAGCTTTTATATTACACCCAAATTGAGCGATTTTTTAAGAAAGCGGTATTTTTTTAATACCGTTTAAATTTGATGAAATCGTAAAAAGTCCCGAAATCGTCATGCCGGACTTGATCCGGCATCCAGAACGCATTGAATTTACTGGATTCCGGCTTTCGCCGGAATGACGTAAAACGGTATTTTTTGACTTTTTACGAGACCATCATCTCTTGGTTCAGATCAAGAATCTGGGGCTTGATTATCTGCCTGCGGCTGAAGGCAAGAAGCTGCCGGGTAAGAGATGCCGCCTTGTTCCCGGCTTTTTTGATCTCTTCCATTTGCTTGCGCAAGGATTCATCCTCGATGACATTTGTCAGTGCAAGCTGTGCATGGCCGATAATAACGGTAAGCAGGTTGTTGAAATCATGGGCGATGCCGCCGGCCAGAGTGCCGATGGCCTCCAGTTTCTGGGACTGGCGGAGCTGTTTTTCCATACTCCTTCGTTCGGTAACATCCTGAAAGGTTTCTATCGCGCCAATAATTTTACCCTGCTGGTCTATCAGTGGAGCCGCAGTAAAGAAAAGCCATTTTCCTTTTTTTCCAAGATCGGGATAAAAATTTTCACCTTCATACGCGCCTTCGATCAGAACAGATTTATTATAAACAATATGCTTATAACGTTCGGCCATTTCTTCTTCTGTAGCCCCATCAACTATAAAATCAGCCATAACCGGTCTTTCTTCAGAGTAGAAAGCTGACCACTGTTTTTTTGTGCCGACTACCTCGGAAGCGGGAAAACCGGTCAAAACCTCACATGCCTTATTCCAGTGCGTAATGACATGGTTGTTGTCGATGATAAAGGTTGGGATCGGATTTCCTTCAACGGCTTTTTTAAGCCTTCTTTCGCTCTCCTTAAGCGAAGCCTCAATCTGCTTGAGATGGGTTATATCTATCAATGATGCAACCGATTTTTTTGTTCCCGGAATCACGCCGATCGACAGCAAGATATTTTTAATGTTCCTGTGCTTATCAATCAACCGGAATTCATAGCTGTTTGGCGCGAAGCCTTCACGTTCTCTTCTTTTAACATGATAACCTTTCATTCTTTCAAGGTCATCCTCTGCAACAAAATTCGTCCATTTCAGTTTGCCTTGAATTTCTTCCATGGAATACCCGATCAGCTCTGCAAATTTTGTATTGGACATGGAAATTGTTGTGTCCTCCTCAATTATCACGGTAGCCGCGCCTGTATGTTCAACAATGCTGCGGTATCTTGATTCAGACTCGCGCAGCGCCTGCTCGGTCTTTCTGCGCCTGGTAATATCTCTGGCAATACTTAAAATCGCCTGTTTTTTCTGATAGGCAACAAGACCGGATTTAATCTCCACTGGAATTGTCTTACCGTCTTTGGTGGTGTGTGTTGTTTCAAAAACCTGTGTTCCATCGGTGGGTATCTGTTCGATTAAACCTTTTATCTTTTCCACGTCCATAGATATGTCGATATCTTGAGGCCCCATGGAAAGCAATTCTTCCCTGGAATAGCCTAAAACCTTAACAGCAGCATCATTTACATCTATAAAGTTACCGTCAAAATCAATGACCCAGACTGTGTCGCTTATCCCGTTAATCAACGATCTATACTTCTCTTCGCTCTCCTGCAGCGCCTCCTCTGCCTGTTTGCGTTGAGTTATATCGCTTATAATGTGCACAGCGCCGGTAAGATTTCCTGTTTCGTCTATTACAGGATCGACAGTGACGTTAAGCCATTTGTCATCAACCTCCAAAACAAGAGTTTCCCTGCAGAGAGTTTTTTTCATGCGCACAATCGGGCAATCTTTTACAGGTTTATCAGTCCCGTGTATAAGTTCCCAGCAGAAACCGCCGATTATTTCTCCAGAGGATTTTTTCAAAAGGCTTTCCATTGCCTTGTTGCATCGTAAAATCTTTCCATTCATGTCCAAAAGACAGACAGCGTCGTTAATGGCATCAAAGGCGGTCTGCAATTGTGATAAAGAGGCTTCCGGCAACATCTCGTCTCGATTAAGTTCGTTGAATGCTGGTTTTTCAGCCATTATACATTTCTCCACATAATCTTAAAAACAAAAAAGCTCATACATACCTGATATAACATATAAGCTCTTATTTGTATCATAAGACTTCTTCCCCTATTTTACAAACTGCTCCTTCTTTCGATATGCCAGATCCTGACTTTTAGCCACCAATTCCCCTGTTTGCTCATCGCGCACAGTTATGTCATACAAAGCCATCCTTGATCCTGCATGGTTTTCGTTTGCCTCTGCCACCAGTTTATCTCCTGCTTTGGTGGCTTTCAAAAAGCTGATACTGACATTTAGGGCAACCGCCATAAGCCCGTGAGAGTTGCTCGCGGCTGCAAATGCCATGTCACCTAACGCAAAAATCACACCGCCATGGGTGGTGCCGTGAAAATTTGTCATCTCCTCGGTTACAGTAAGTGAAACCCGGCTGTGACCGGGCTTTATAATTTCGATTTTCGCTCCCAGATGTGCGGCAAACGGATCTTTCTGAATGTATTTATTGATAGCTTGCCTGCGGATAGTGTCGTTCATTCAAATCTCCATTGATTAAGGCTTTTATAATATGGTAAGCGACCGACAGCGCAAACCTCAATAATAATTATGATACTTTTTCAGTGTAAAATAATATAAAAAATTTAATTTTGCAACCTCTGCTATTGTTTGCTATAAATATAATTTATGCTGTATATAATAAGAATTATTGCACAACTCTCATTTTTGGTCAATTCTGGTCATTGCGAGGAGCAAAGCGACGTGGCAATCTGTGGCTTATCAATGTGTTATGAGATTGCTTCGCTTCGCTCGCAATGACAATGATGGGGTTATGCAAAGGTCTCAATAAGGACGCAAAGAATCGTTTAAAAAATATTATAGAATAAACGGAGGAAATTATGGCTGTCAGTCAGGAGCTTCTTGATATTCTGGCCTGTCCTAAGTGCAAGGGAGACATATATCTAAACAAAACCAAAGACGGGCTTATATGTGATAATTGTCGGCTTTTATATGAAATAAAAGATGATATCCCGATTATGCTTATCGATGAAGCCAGGCCGATAGAACCCTGAATCTTGAACCTAAACAACATGAGCATACCTCAACCACCTGAACCTGCAAAACTTATTGTCAGCCTTTTTTTAAAGGAAAAGGACATTGTTGCTGATGTGGCAAAAGACCTTTCCGATAAATTCGGCCCCCTTGATGTGGTAAGCTCGTGGTTCTCGTTTGACTATACCGAATATTACGAAACTGAAATGGGGTCTCCGCTGTTCCGGAGGATTTTCGCATTTAAAAACCTCATAAAACAAAGCGCTCTGGCCGAGATAAAACTTGCAACAAACAATATTGAGCATAAATACTCGAAAAAGGGGAAACGCATGGTCAACCTCGATCCAGGCTATATGATTAAGTCGAGGTTTGTTCTTGCCACAGGAAAAAATTATTCTCACAGAATATATATCGGCAAGGGGATTTATGCGGACTTGACACTGATTTATACAAAAGGCTTTTTCCAAAAGCTTCCGTGGACATATCCCGACTATGCCGATAAAATAATGCTCGGCTATCTCAATTTAATACGGAATA
This sequence comes from Desulfobacterales bacterium, assembly GCA_030017395.1. Classification (GTDB taxonomy): domain Bacteria; phylum Desulfobacterota; class Desulfobacteria; order Desulfobacterales; family ETH-SRB1; genus Desulfaltia. Next base: position 6,330 of record JASEIZ010000031.1, read on the forward strand.
AATATCTGAAAGATCTGTAAGGAATAATAAATAATGATAAAAAGCATGACCGCCTTTGCAAGAGCTGAAAACACACAAGATGATCTGACCGCTGTAATCGACATCCGGTCTTACAACAGCAAATTCCTTGATATTGCCTTACATATCCCGCAGAAATATATGTTCCTTGAAGACAGGATTAAGCGCCTTGTCTCAGACAGGTTATCAAGAGGACGCATTGAAATCAAGTCACAGATCATTGATGTTTCTAAGGCGGCGGACGCCTTTGAGGTCAATGAACCAAAGGCGTCCGCGTATTATAACGCCCTTGTTCAATTGAAAAACAGATTAAATATTGATTCGGAAATTTCGCTTGATGTTATGGCAAATGTCGCCGGCATTATAAAACCTGTTGAAAATACAAACGATATTGAAGGTTGCTGGGCTGTTGTAAAGGATTGTATAAGCAGTGCGCTGGATGAACTTTGTCTTATGAGACAAAAGGAAGGGGATTTTATAGCCGAAGATATTGCAAGCCGTCTTGATTATATAGAAAAAACCGCCGGGCAAATAGCCAAAACATCACACGACTTTTTACCCGGATGCCAGGATCGCCTTAGAGAACGCATACAGGCTTTAACAAAAGGTCTGGTAGAGCTGGATACAGGAAGGATAGCCCAGGAAGCGGCCTTTTTAGCAGACAGAAGCGATATTTCCGAAGAAATCGCAAGGGTTGCCAGCCATATAAATCAGTTTCGATCCATCATGAATTCAAAAGAACCATCCGGCAGAAAACTCCTTTTTCTGCTCCAGGAATTTAACAGGGAATTCAATACAATGGGCTCCAAAACAGGAAGCACGGATGTGTCATACATGATTGTCGATATTAAAACAGAACTTGAAAAGATACGTGAACAGTTGCAAAATGTGGAATAGAGAAAAAAGAGGTAATATGGAAAACAATTTACTCAATATAGGATTCGGGAATTCCGTGGCTGCTGAACGTGTTGTAGCCATTGTGGCCCCCAATTCAGCCCCGATGAAGCGGCTTAAAGATGAAGCAAGGGACAACAAACATCTTGTTGATGCGACACACGGCCGCAAAACCCGTTCTATTATCATCATGGACAGCAACCACGTTATACTTTCGGCTATTCAGCCGGAAACAATGGCTCAACGATATGCCAGCCTTAAGGAATCGCAATAGGTTGTTATGAGAAAGCTCTTTATTATTTCAGGGCCATCGGGGTCCGGCAAAACAACACTTTGCGCGGAGGTGATTAAACGGTTTAAGAACATAACCTATTCTGTATCCTATACAACAAGGATGCCCCGCAACGGCGAGCGAGATGGGATCGACTATTATTTCATAACAAAAGAGGAATTTAAAAGGAAAATTGAAAACAACAAGTGGGCGGAATGGGCGGAGGTTTACGGCAATTTTTACGGCACTTCGGCGGAATTTCTGGATACCTGTTTAGCATCAGGAAAGCGCATACTCCTTGATATAGATTTTCAGGGAACCGTGCAGATCAAAAAGCTGTATCCTGACAGTATTACAATTTTCATCATGCCGCCTTCACTGGAAACGCTGAAAGCCCGTCTGGAAGCAAGAAATACCGACACCAGGCAGGCTGTTGAAAGACGTCTTGAAACTGCAAAAAAAGAAATGGAAAAAAAGGATCTTTATCGCCATATTATTATTAACGATCAGTTATCAATATCTGTTTCCGAACTAATCAAAATCATAGAAAGCTATAGTTGATGAACTCGTAAAAAGTCCCGAAATCGTCATGCCGGACTTGATCCGGCATCCAGAACGCATTGAATTTACTGGATTCCGGCTTTCGCCGGAATGACGTAAAACGGTATTTTTTGACTTTTTACGAGACCATCATAGTTGAGTTTCTCTCAATATGAAAACCGAAATACTTTACGGAATTCATCCGGTATTCGAAGCTCTAAAGGCGGGCAGAAGAAAATTTTTTGAGGTTTATTTAGCGCAGCATAAGGACTCAAAGCGCGCTGAAAAAACAGCAACAATTGCCGAATCTTTAAAAATACCCCTGAAAAAGGTAAAAGCTTTTGAGCTTTCATCCATCACAGGCACCGACCGGCATCAGGGCATTGGAGCCAGGGTAAGCCCATATCCTCTTGCGGAACCAACTGATATTTACGACAATATCAAGGCTGATAAAAATCCATTTTTGCTGCTGCTGGATTCCATTGTAGACCCTAACAACCTTGGCGCCCTTATTAGAACCGCCCTTTGCGCAGGCGTAGAGGGTATAATAATTCCAAAGGATCGATCAGCTTCGCCGACTCCGGCTGTATCCAGCGTTTCCGCAGGAGCTCTCGAGCATATCCGCCTCGCCCTTGTCACAAATATGGTTAATGCAATAAAGGATTTAAAAAAAAGGGGGATATGGATTGCAGGAATGGATAAAAGCGCACAAAAATCGATTTTCTCCTTTGATTTTTCCTGTGCTTTAGCCATTGTTATCGGCGGAGAAGAAAAGGGAATCCGCCCTCTTGTAAAAAAACATTGCGATTTTCTGATTTCTATTCCACAAAAAGGAAAATTTAATTCTCTTAACGCGTCTGCGGCAGGCGCGGTCGTAATGTACGAGGCGTTCAGACAGAGGGAAACTAAGGCAACCGTTCAAGGTTCACGGTTCCAGGTTCAGGGTTAATCGCCTCGTGAATTTTTCCAATGCCGGTGATCTCGCTAGGTAGGCATCATAAATCTGTCAACCTTTGAACCTTTGAACCTTTGAACCTTTGAACCTTTGAACCTTTGAACCTTTATTTAACAAGGATATGTATAATTATGAAAAAAAACAGCGGTATAATAATAAACAACAATCAAACCTTGCTTGTTCCGGATTGCCCGATTATCCCTTTTATCGAGGGTGACGGAATAGGCGGCGATATATGGAATGCGGCAAGAATGGTAATGGACGCTGCGGTGCATGCCGCATACAGCGGTAATAAAAAAATATCCTGGCTCGAGGTTTATGCCGGAGAAAAGGGATATCGGGAAACAGGCGAATGGCTCCCATCTGAAACACTTGATACAATAAAAAAATACATAATTGCCATAAAAGGGCCCTTAACCACCCCTGTAGGAAAAGGAATAAGAAGCTTAAATGTCGCTATAAGACAGGAACTGGATCTTTACGCATGCGTCAGACCTGTAAAGTACATTGATCATGTTCCAAGCCCCATGAAGAATCCTGAAAAGGTCGATATGGTTATTTTTCGGGAAAATACAGAGGATGTATATGCCGGAATTGAATGGGAATCAGGAAGCGAGGAGGCAAAGCGCGTAATATCCTTTCTTAAAAACAGCATGAATGTTTCCATCCCTGATGATGCTGGAATAGGAATAAAACCTATAAGTGAAAAAAACACCAAGCGGCTGGTGGCAAAAGCCATCGAATATGCCATTGAAAACAGGCTCCCCACAGTGACTCTCATGCATAAGGGAAACATAATGAAATATACGGAAGGAGCTTTCAACAAATGGGGATATGAAGTTGCCAGGGATATGTTCGGAGATAAAACCACAACTGAAAATGAGCTCTTTGATAAATATAACGGCGTCATCCCAAAAGATAAGGTTGTCATAAAAGATCGGATTGCCGACATGCTTTTTCAGCAGACGCTTCTCAGGCCCGAAGAATATCATGTGATCGCCACTCCAAACTTAAACGGCGACTATCTTTCAGACGCGCTTGCGGCACAGGTCGGCGGCCTGGGCATAGCTCCCGGCGCAAACATAGGGGATTTTTGCGCGGTTTTTGAAGCAACCCACGGCACAGCCCCAAAGTATGTGGGCCAGGACAAAGTAAACCCAAGCTCCCTGATCCTCTCGGGAGCAATGATGTTAGACTACATGAAATGGAATGAGTCGGCGGCCCTGATTAGAAAGGCTCTTAAGTTAACTATAGCCGATGGCACGGTAACATACGATCTGGCACGTCAAATACAAGGCGCAAAACAGATAAAATGCTCTGAGTTTGCCGAAGGAATTGTTAAAAAAATTGGTGAGCAATAAAGCAAAACATCTCATCAGAACAATCATAGCGGCTCTGCAAAAGGCTGTTTTCCCGACAAGGTGCCTTGTTTGCAAGGCCTTTTTGGAAAGCAGGCAACAAAAAAGTCTTTCCCAGGATTTTGAAGATGATGCCTCTTTTAACTGCCGAAACAGGCTTTCATTTCAAAACCTGATGACAGGATTTTTATGCCCGACCTGTATAAAAGGCTTTATTCCTGTTAAATCCCCGATGTGTCCTGTATGCGGGATCATGTTTAAAAGCCGTGAAGGGGAGGATCATGTTTGCGGCGAATGTTTGACATCTCCGAAAATATTCAGGATATCCCGTTCTCCGGGCATATATGACAGGGAATTTATGGCTGTAATCCATTGTCTGAAATATAAAGGGAAGATCCAGCTTGCAAGGCCCCTTGGGATGCTTCTCTTTTCCGCTTTTATCGGCTTCTGGAGTACAAACAGCATTGATATCATCGTGCCTGTTCCTCTTCATATTAAGCGATTTAGAAAACGTGGTTTTAATCAGGCTTATCTTATGGTAAGAGACTGGAAGCGAATTGCGAAAAATTTAAATATCGAGCTGTCTAACATCAAAATTGATACAGATGTTCTTATAAGAAACAGGTGGACTGATCCGCAAACCGGTCTGGATCGCAAAAAACGGATGACAAACATTAAAAACGCCTTCAGTATCAACGATCAGGCTGTAATTAAAAATAAAAGGATACTCCTTGTAGATGATGTTTATACCACAGGAGCAACAGCCGATGAATGCGCAAAAACTCTTTTGAGCGGCAAGGCCGAATATGTTGATGTGCTTACCCTGGCCAGGGCCATGTAAGTCAAGGATTAGGGATTAGGGGATTAAGGGATAATGTTGAGTTTTGGGTCATGAAAAACAAACAACCTTTCAAAGCAGGCGTTGTGCAGTTTGATATCAGACAGGGAAATATTGAGTCAAATCTATCCTCGGCGCTCAAGGGAATAGATCAACTCAAAGCCCAAAATGCCAAGATCGCTCTTCTTCCTGAAATGTGGTCATGCGGTTTTGATAATAAACACCTTGGCAAGCATTCTGAAAAAACAGATAATATTATCGATGAGCTTATTCTTGTGGCATCCAGATATAATATGATCATAGCGGGCTCTCTGCCCAAACTCTCGGGCGACGATATTTTCAATACCATGTATCTTATCGACGGAGACAGAGGCCTTATCAATACCTACAGGAAAATTCATCTTTTTTCTCGTACACACGAAAATAAATATTTTTGCGCGGGCAACAAGGCGGTAGTTTGTGAAACTTCTGTGGGCGCTGTCGGCCTGATGATATGCTATGATCTCAGGTTCCCTGAACTCTGCCGCGCCCTTGCCCTTTCAGGCGCCCTGTTGGTTCTGACATCGGCACAATGGCCTTTGGAACGCATCGCCCACTGGGACATCCTCCTGCGTGCAAGAGCTATTGAAAACCAGATATTTATGGCGGCGGCAAACAGATGCGGCATTGAAAACAACATTGAATACGGAGGCCGTTCTCTGCTGGTTTCTCCAACCGGAGAAATTCTTGCCAATGCCCAAGACCGTGAATGCATAATAAGCTCTGAAATAGACTTTGCACAACTATTTGAATTCAGACGTAAAATTCCCTGTCTGAATGAAAGGATGCCTGACGCATATGATTTCTAAAATTGTAAAAGTAGAAGAGCTTATTAATAAAATAGCGCTTCTTCGCAAGTCAGGCAAACAGGTTGTTTTTACAAACGGATGCTTTGATATCATGCACGCCGGTCATGTACGTTATCTCACGGAAGCAAGATCAAAAGGAGAGATCCTGGTGGTTGGTCTAAATTCCGATAAATCAATAAAATTAATCAAAGAAAAAAACAGGCCAATCATTCCTCAAGATCAAAGAGCCGAGGTTCTTGCCGGCTTGTGGTGCGTTGATTATGTTGTTTTTTTTGATGAGCCCGACCCTTTAAGACTAATTCAAGCAATAAAGCCGGATACCATTGTTAAGGGAAAAGACTGGGATGAAGATAAAATAATAGGCGCCGGTTTTGTAAAAGCTGACGGCGGCAAGGTGGTAAGGATAGCGGTTGTTCCGGATATTTCAACATCAGCAATAATTGAAAAGATTATCAAGATGTATTGTTAAAGGGTTAAGAGGTTCAGGGTTCAGGGTTTGCGATATGATCCTAAAGAAAAAAAACGGGCTTTTATTTTTTCAGTTTCCCAATTTTGCTCAATTTTCAGATATCCGGCACGGAATATTCACAAAAAATTGCGGTCATAGCAAAAATTCTTATCAAAGCATGAATGTAAGCCTCTCAGTTGGTAATAATAACAGCGATGTCAAGGAAAACAGGCGCATTATTTCAAAATGCATGGGAAAAAATAAGCTTGTTTTTGCGAACCAGGTGCATGAAACAAATGTATTGATACTTTCAAAAAATAATCCGCCGCCGGTCGAGGATGCTTTTAGCAAGCCTGGTATCGGAGACGCTATGGTTACGGATATCCCTGAAAAACTTCTCCTTGTTCAGGTAGCTGACTGCCAGGCCGTGCTCATGTATGATCCATTCCGCCGCGTAGTTGCAAATGTGCATTGCGGATGGCGCGGAAGCGTAAATAATATAATAGGCAAAACAATAAAAATAATGGCTGATATTTTTGGCTGTAATGCATCTCATATTGTTGCGGGCATATCACCTTCTCTCGGCCCGTGTTGTGCTGAATTTATAAATTATAAAACAGAAATTCCAGACATGTTGTGGAAATACAAAGACGGATCAAACAATTTTGATTTCTGGTCATTAAGCCTGGATCAACTCTGCAACGCAGGAGTTTTAATTGAAAATATCTGTTTAAGTCAAATATGCACAAAGTGTAATACACACCTGTTTTTTTCCTTTCGCGGACAGAAAACTACAGGAAGAACGGCAGCGGTTATAGGTTTAATAGATGCTTCAGGAAAAAGCTAAGGTTTTATTTAATAAAAAGGTGGGCCATTCATATTTTAGAATCGGTTTAACGTGCCATAATGACTATGCAAAGGCTAAACCCGGCCAGTTTATAATGGTTCGCCTTTCAGATCAGAAAACCTCGATTCTTCCACGCCCTTTTTCCATACACAGGCTTATTGTCGCAAATGGCCGGATGCGGGGCATTGAACTGCTTTTCAAAGTTGTGGGAGGATGCACTGAGAAACTATCAAAATGCAGGAGAGGAGATTCTCTTGATATTCTTGGCCCGCTCGGCAGAGGTTTTATAATTCCGGATAAGTATCAACGTATATTCATTGTATCGGGCGGAATCGGCGTTGCCCCCCTGTTTTTTCTGACCTCATCATTGCGGACAAAAAGAGCCGATCTTTCAACATGCGAACTGTTTATCGGAGGAAGGTCAAAGCATGACATACTGTGCATAGATGACTTTTCAAAACTTGACATAACTATAAGTACCGCCACCGACGATGGAAGTCTGGGAAGAAAATGTCTTGTTACCGACCTGCTTGAAACAGGTATAAAAGAAAACCGGCCTGATTTAATCTGTGCGTGTGGTCCTGTTGCAATGTTAGGCGCTGTTGCACGGATTGCAAAAAGATATGCCGTTCCGTGTCAGGTCTCTATAGAAACCATGATGGCCTGCGGTATCGGGGCTTGTCTTGGTTGTGCCGTTAAAGGTTTAGATAAATACCTGCACGCCTGTATGGATGGGCCTGTTTTTGATGCAACCGTTCTTAAGATATGATAGTTTAGTCTTTGCAGACTAATTTAATCGTTATTTTTACATGTTAGCTAAACTTGAAAAGTGAACAGTTTAAACTTCAA
>JASEIZ010000320.1 GCA_030017395.1 Desulfobacterales bacterium
GCTCGCTAACCCCGCCGCAAGCAGCGGGGAATGCGCTCGCTGTTCAGTTCAACATCGAATTTTGAATAAGGTATTCTGCCATTTTATAAACAGACGGAGCGGAGCGACATCATTATTCGATGTTGGACGTTCGATGTTCGATGTTGGACGTTCATCTACAATATCGAATAACCCGGTCCTTCTCCGCCTTCCGGGCATGTCCAGGTTATGTTTTTATAAGGATCCTTTATTTCACACGTTTTACAGTGCAGACAATTGGACGGGTTAAGTTTAAGCCGTCTTTGGGAGCTGCTCTCATCCGTCTCAATTTCGTAAACATTGCCGGGACAAAATCTTATGCATGGACATTGATAAGTAATATAACATTCATTCATGCACAAGTTTTTATCATGGATAATAATATGGCACGGCTGATCCTCTCTGTGCATGGTTTTTGACAGATAAATCCCTGTAAGTTTATCAACATATAAAACACCGTCAAAAAACTTTTTATCAGAATCTATTTTTTTAAAGTCTTTAATGTCGGCTTTTACACGCAGCAGGGTTTTGTAATCTTCTTCAAGAGGCATTTTATCACATATACCGCGTCCTTTTGTGAAATACTGAGCGCCAAGATGGATAAATTTTACCAGACCTTTTTTTGACATGGCCTGAGAAAAGTTTCTTCCCTCATAAATTTCTTCTTTTAACCAGCTTATTTCAAACAATTCATGATAATTATCGAGTGTTTCCTGTGTAAAGCTGTTTTTTTCATTGGCTTTTATTATAGCCTCTGCTGCCAGCATACCGGATTTCATAGAAACATGTACGCCTTTTAGCCCTGGAATATTCTGCATTGACGCGCTGCCACCGATGAACATTCCGCCGTTTACAGCGAGCCTTGGGATAGTATAATACCCTCCGGTGGAAACGGTCCTTGCTCCCTGTTCGATTACCTTGCCGTTTTGAATGATTTTTGATATCAAAGGATGACGTTTAAATTTAATAAATTCCTCATACAGGTCAAGCATAGGTTCCTGATATGAAAGACCTGCGATAAATCCCAGAGATGCTTTATTGTCTCCCATTTCATAAATAAAACCGCCACCAGGCGTATTAATGCCAAGCGGATAGCCGAACGTATGGATATCATTGCCTTTGCTGGTCTTAAAATAGTTATTTTCAGGCAGCTGTATAACCTCTTTGATACCTGTTTCAAAGGCCTGCGGCATTTTTCCGGAAAAGATATCAAATTTTTTTGCAACATTCTGCATAAGACTTCCCTTTGATCCTTCTCCGAACACTGTAATTTTGGCCATTATATCTATTCCCGGCTCAAAATTGCCTTTAGGCTTACCTGCTTTATCAAGTCCCTTGTCTCCTGTGCGTATTCCGATGATTGATTTGTTGTCCGGAGAGTAAAGAACCTCTTTCCCTGCAAAACCTGGAAAAATGTTTATTCCAAGCTCTTCGGCAATTTCCGCAAGCCACCTTGTAAACCGTGAAAGGCTTATAATATAAAAGCCTTTGTTTTGCATATATCGTGGCGTATAAGGGAGACGGTAATATCTGTTTTTGGTCAGAAAGTAAAATTCGTCTTCTCTTACGGTTTTTTCAACAGGACATCCTCTTTCAAGAAAATCAGGGATAAGCTCCTTTAATGCAACAGGATTTAAAACAGCTCCGCTCAAAGCGTGCGATCCTATTTCAGCCCCTTTTTCAATAATGGCCACATCCAGGTTGATTTCTTTTTGTTTGGCTAACTGCATTAATCTAATGGCGCCTGCAAGACTTGCAGGACCGCCCCCGACAAAAAGTATATCAAAATCTATCTTTTCATGTTCTATATACATTTTCTTTATAACCCTTTGGGGCATTTGCAAAATGTTATGTATTAAACATTTTGCAAATGCCTCTTTTTATAATTGT
>JASEIZ010000321.1 GCA_030017395.1 Desulfobacterales bacterium
AATTCATATCCACCCTTTGTGTCTTGGTGACTTAGTGGCTGAATTGTTGGTTCATCTTTTCCTATACGAGTTCTGCCGATAAGGACGCCCTGTCTGATATAATTGCAGTCTCTTTTTTAAACCCAAAACCAGTTCTTCCGGACCATATAACAAAGCCAGCTTAAGCGCTTTTTGGGCTGTTAAAACTGCTTCATCAAATCTTCCTGTTTCTGCATAAGCTGCAGCAAGAACATCCAGAGCTAAGGGCTGACTATTGTTGGTGAGTTTGCAAAGTTTTGCAGATAGTTTAACCGCTTCTATACCATCGCGAAATTCCTTATTTTCATGGGTAGCCGTTATCCATGATAGGTTATATAGGGCCTGTGCCATATTAGGGTTAAAGCGTAGAGCTTCGCTGTAGTTAAGGATCGCCTCTTTGATTTTCCCCTGATTAACAAATATTTTGCCCAGGTTATAGTATGCTCCCGCATAATTGGGATCTATCCGGAGTGCTTCATAATAATGATAAATGGCCTCCTTAGCATTTCCCTTTCGAGCCAAGGCAGTCCCTAAATTATTATGAGCTACAGCAAAGTAGGGATTTATCTGCAATGATTTTGAATAATGAAAAATTGCTTCATTAAGCTTATCCTGCTTTTCCAAAGCATAACCCAAAGCACAATAAGCCACGCTATTATTGTGAGTCACATTGATTGCATGTGTGAAAAGTGTCACACCATTCTGCCAATGACGTACTTGCAGCCATGTGCACACCATAAAGGATACAAACACTACGCACGACAATATGACAAGTACAATCCTTCGCCTCCACCATCTCACTGAAATATCTGACATTCCCCACGCTAAGATAATGAAAATGCCAATGAGAGGTATATATGTGTATCTATCAGCCATGCTTTGCATACCTATCTGTACCAGCCCAATGACTGGGAAAAGAGTCCCAAGATACCACAACCATCCTGTAACAAGATAAGGAAATTTTCGCGATGCCCAAATCACCATAGCAGACAAGCACAAAAGCAATAATCCGGATGCTACAACCTGCCCAATAGTCCATTCATGGTATGGATAGAAAGCTGCAAGATTAAGAGGCCAGATCATCTTGCCGATATAACTAATATAGGAAACAAATGCGTTAGCGATTCGTATCTTTAATGGGAAAAATTCCAGAGATGCTACCGCCCCTCCATGTTGCTGAACCAAAAAAGTTATAAGGCTTGAAACTGCTGAAAGAACGAACAGGGGAATTTTTTCCCAAACCAAAGCAATAAAAATTTGGCAGCCCCGTGCCTGTTGTTTATTACCTGTTGATCGAAAACGTGAAAGAGGCCAGAAATCCAGCAAAAGCAGCACAAAAGGCAAAGTCACAAGCATTGGCTTTATCATCAGACCTAAAATAAAAAGAAGAATTAATAACAGATAGCGAATCTTCGTTGGATACTGTATATATCTCACATAAGCCCATACGCTTAACATCCAGAAAAAGGCGCATAAAAGATCCTTTCGTTCCGCCACCCATGCAACCGATTCCACATGCAGCGGGTGTACCGCAAAAAAAGCAGCAACAAAGGCACTTCGCCATAGCGCGCCGGTCATCAACTTAAGAACCAGAAACAGTAAAATGGTATTGGCGGCATGAATCAGTACATTGGTCCAATGGTGTCCCATCGGGTTCAATCCATAAAGCTCACAATCCAGCATATGAGACAGCCATGTGAGCGGATGCCAGTTACTTGCATGACCAGTAGTAAAAGACCAGATAATACCTCCAAAAGTTAATCCAGCCTGAACATTTGGGTTTTCTGTAACATAAAAATTATCATCAAGGTTGATAAAATCGTAATTTATGATTTGCAAATACACTGAAAGAGTTACGCCAACGAGAAACAAGCAAACCATAAACTCTTG
>JASEIZ010000322.1 GCA_030017395.1 Desulfobacterales bacterium
TCAACCATCATTGTCACAAATATTAAATTCCTTTGAACCAATGGATTATTTCAAATCATCCACCATACAGGATTTTAAACCGATTTTACGTTCTTTATCCTTGTTTCGCAAGTTCCTAATACGGATTTGCGAAATAAAGAATATATTATCATGTGTCAACCAAAAAACTCAACTTGCTATTTCCTTGACGCTCAGCTATTTTTCTGTTAGCGGATTGAAAAATATTCACAAAACTCTTTTACGAAAAGGCATGTAAAACAGGCTATATTGATGAACAAATCTTAAAATCAGCCGACGTTCAAAAATATGAATGAATCTTCTTTAGAAAAAGTTAGTATTGAAAAAGCAAGTGAGGATCTATTTGACTTTGCAATTGACCACTCAGATATAAAGCTGATTTTACAAAATTTGCCCGAGGATATAAAAATCAACCGGGTTTCAATGGAATATGAAATTCAATTATTAAAAATTCTGGGTGTTGGATGGAGCATTTCGTTTTTTCTGGATGAAAGTCCTATAAAGAAAGAATTGTCAGAATCATTTTGGAATGCTGTCCAAAGTTTTTCTCAGAGCATTTCAACTCTTTCATCTTCATCTACAGGTCAAGAGATTGACTATTTTAATACTTTGAAAGAACGATTAGATACATATTTAAATGCGTTAAATCTTATTTCTGACAATCCTGATCCTTTGGCATCAATTGGTCCGAAATTTGCGGAAATTTGCGGGAGTAAAGATAATGCATATATTATGCTGTCTGGATCAAAAGTATTTAGCATTTCTGTTGGTGGTGTAAAAAATTATTTCGAGTCTGTCCAAATTCAACCGCGATAGCGAGCAAATCTAAAAATGGCAATTTCTTGCCAAAACACCTGCTTGTCATTGTAACACCGCTGTTTTATCATCAAAAACCGGGCAAATGCCTGTGACAGATGTTTTTGATAAGAAAAATTTATGGATAGTTTTAATCAAAAAGAGATTGACCGGAGACGAACATTCGGAATTATCAGCCATCCTGATGCAGGCAAAACTACGCTGACGGAAAAGCTTCTCCTTTTTGGCGGGGCGATTCAGCAGGCCGGAGCTGTTAAGGCAAGGAAAGCTGCCAGACACGCTGTCAGCGACTGGATGTTGATTGAAAGGGAAAGAGGTATTTCAGTTACAACTTCTGTGATGAAGTTTAACTACAGGGATTTTGAGATTAATCTGCTTGACACACCGGGCCACCAGGACTTTTCAGAAGATACATACAGGGTGTTGACTGCCGTGGACAGCGCCCTGATGGTAATCGACAGCGCCAAGGGGGTGGAACCTCAGACCGAAAAGCTTATGGAGGTCTGCAGGATGCGCAATACCCCGATCGTTACATTCATAAACAAGCTTGACCGTGAAGGTATGGCGCCTCTTGATATTCTTAATGATATCGAGGATAAACTGCAGATCGAATGTACGCCGCTTTCCTGGCCTATTGGTAAGGGCAAGCGATTTAAAGGTGTATATAATATCTTTCACAAACAGCTTCATATTTTTAAGCCAGGCAGGGAAACCCTTGGGCAGGAAGAGATCGTTATTAATGATCTGTCTGATCCTCTTCTGGATGAACTTTTAGGGGAACAGGCCGATGAATTGCGGGAAGATATTGCTTTGCTTGAAGGCGCAGTCGATAAGTTTGAGCCCCAACATTTTTTAAAAGGAAGCCAGACGCCGGTTTTTTTCGGAAGCGCCATTAATAATTTCGGTGTTAAAGAGATGCTGGATGCATTTGTGGAACTGGCTCCCCATCCAGGTGTGCGACCGGCTGTTTCCCGTGATGTTTCGCCATACGAAAAAGAGTTTTCAGGCTTTGCTTTTAAAATACA